>DMTS01000041.1:0-362 GCA_003477045.1 Candidatus Delongbacteria bacterium | reverse complement strand
GTATATTCGCATCTGATTTTGTAATTACCATCATTGACAGGGAAGAAACTAAAGTAACCGTTGTTATCTGTAATAGTTGACAGGTCGGTATTTTCTAGGAATATATTAGCCCCTGACACAGGATAGGATTTTTCATCGGTGATCCTGCCTTTTATTTTTCCGAATTTGCTAACTGAATATAAGTTTTGATTAATGTTTTTATCAACAACCGCATCCTTTAGAAACGGAATATCCTCCGAAACTGTTATCTTGATATTATCCCAGTTCTCTCCTGTGCTCTGGTTTACCGTTGCCATATATTCAACCAGCGCGTCGCTTGTTTCAGTGTTGAAATATGCGTTGTAATGAGCTTTCCACTGGCA
>DMTS01000057.1 GCA_003477045.1 Candidatus Delongbacteria bacterium | reverse complement strand
ATAACGGGTCTGGTAATTTCAATTACAGGGAAAAGTTCGGCAGTTTTACGCACGATCGCCATGTTCTTTTCCGGAAATGCGGACTTTTTAGCCCCATAATAAAGCTCAGCGTAGGTGATCATAGAAAGAGCTTTAGGCACATGCAGATATTCTTTAAATCTCTCATTTACTTTAATGTTGTTTTTTATACTGTAAATGATCGTATTAGTATCAATCAAATAGCCCATCTTCAAACCTTCTGTTCTCTGTTCTTGAATTTTTAATATCCGCGATAATCTCGTCAGCGGACCTTTCATCTTCCCACGAACCGGCAAGCTTCAGCCACTCAGCCGTATTATTTTCCACAGTATTGATTTTTGATTCAAACGAACGCTTAATATTATTGCCCACCCATTTTGAAATGGAAATATGCTCCTTTTTTGCGGCTTTTTCGACTTTCTTTAGCGTCTCTTCATCTATATAAAGCGATATTTGAGGCATTAGTAAACCTCCTCTATTTGTTGATCATAATATAACATAAAACAAGTATAATTGCAAGTATATTTTTTAAAAAATCAAGAATGCCTCTTGACTTTATATGCATGAAGTATTATATTTATGCATACAGGAGGTTTATTATGAGAACTACACTCGATCTGCCCGAAGAGCTTCTTGACGAAGCGAGAAAGGCAACCCATACAAAGACAAAAACAGAGGTCATCATACTCGCGCTCGAGAATCTGATCAGCAAAAGCAGGATCGCGGAACTTAAGAAATTCAAAGGCAAAATAGATCTTGACATAGACCTTGACACGCTGAGAGGAAGATAATGGCGGTACTTGCCGATACATCCGTCTGGATAGATTATTTCCGGGGAGGAGAAAATTCAGGACTAATGGATCAGCTCATTGACGAGAACATAATCGTCACAAATGACATTATACTTGCTGAACTGTTGCCCTACCTGATGCTCAAAAAACAGAATAAAGTCATATCTCTTTTAAAAGAAATTTCCAAAATAGAGCTCAAACCTGACTGGAACGAAATTATAGAAATTCAGCATAAGTGCCTGCAGAAAGGCATAAACGGTATAGGTATTCCCGATCTTATGATCGCCCAGAACGCAAAGAAGAACGGAGCTCAAATCTACACGCTCGATAAACATTTCGGACCTTTATCAGAAATCGCCGGATTTGATATAATAAAAAACTAATACCTACCCGATAATATTCTACCTCACAGAACCGAACACTTTTTTTAATATGTCCGTCACCCGCGCAACAGGATTATCCCTGATCTTCAGCTCTTCCTGAGCGATCATATAGAACAGTCCGTCGAGGGTTTTCTGCGTGATATATTTGTCAAGATCGGGATTAACTGCTTTCTCTCCGGTTAAAAATGTAGTTTTATTATATGCCGAAGCTATAGGATTCCAGTACTTCGTTACTTCAACCGCCTCCACTGCGCTCTTTACCACCGGAGTGAATTCAGCCGTCAGAGCCGCGGATGTTTTAGATCTCAGATATTCCGTTGCCGCGTTTTTCGGCCCTTTCAGGATATTTATGCCGTCGGTTATCGTCATGTTCATAACGGCCGCCTTAAATATCGGCAGCGCTTTTTTTGATGCTTCCTCCGCAGCGCGGTTAAGAGATTCCTCAAAATCCTTCACCAGGCTGGAAAGCCCGATCTTCTCGACTGTTTTTTTGACCTTTAAAGCTTCAGGCGGGAACGGAATTCTGATCATAGAATTCAGATTAAAACCGTCAGGTTTTGAAGTAAGAGTTGTGGAATTTGTCGCGCCTACGACAAGAGCTTCCTTCAATCCCCGGATTATCTCATCCGAAGTAAGACCTCCGCCCTGTCCTTTCGATGCAGACTGCGTAAGCTGATTCAGAACTTCCGCGCACCCTGTCAGCATCAGGATCGCTATAGTGATTATTATAATACCTGTTTTTTTCATATTAAACCTTATTTAATTTCAATATCCAGCATATATTAAAGATACATAAAAATCCGTATATAATCAATCAGAACTAACCGGGTATTCTAGACCGTCCAGTTCTCAATATTCAACCCGGGTATCCTTTCAAAATGAGCGTCGTTCGTAACGAGCGTATAATTCATAGTCAGAGCAGTTGCTCCGATAATAATATCAAAGTCGGATACGATCAGCCCCTTTTTTGATAAATATACTTTTATATCGGCGAAAGTCTCAATAACGGGTCTGGTAATTTCAATTACAGGGAAAAACTCTGCAGTTTTACGCACGATCGCCAGATTCTTTTCAGGAAATGCGGACTTTTTAGCCCCGTAATAAAGCTCAGCGTAAGTGATCATCGAAAGAGCTTTAGGCACATGCAGATATTCTTTAAATCTCTCATTTACTTTAATGTTGTTTTTTATACTGTAAATGATCGTATTCGTATCAATCAAATAGCCCATCTGCAAACCTTTTATTTTCAGTTCTTGAATTTTTTATATCCGCGATAATCTCGTCAGCGGTTCTGCTGTCTTCCCACGATCCCGCAAGTTTCAGCCATTCAGCCGTATTATTCTCAACCGTACTGATCTTGGTTTCAAAAGAACTTTTTATATTATTCCCCACCCATTTTGAAATGGAAATATGCTCTTTTTTGGCGGCTTTTTCGACTTTCTTTAGCGTCTCTTCGTCTATATAAAGCGATATTTGAGGCATAAGCATTGCTCCTCTATTTGTTTATTATAATATAACATATAACAAGTATAATTGCAAGTATAATTTTTTATTTGAGCGTTTTTTCAAAAAAATGAGAAGGGCTGATTATCTTTACGCCTTTAAATTCAGGTGCAGGAAAATGTTTAAGATTGCCCGTAATCAGATATTCAGTTCCGGAACTTACAGCAGTTTCAAGAAATTTCAAATCTTCGGCATCGGGGATAGATATGCTTAAAGGAAGCGGCGACACAAGTTCGCCATGAGCTTTGATCTGTTCGATCAGATCTGATATCTTTTCTTCATCAATATGAAATTTCGGTCTGGACATTACTTCCCTATATTCTGAAATAATTCTGTAATCATAAACCAGTTCAATATATCCGGAAGCGACCAGTCTGACTATAAACCCGGGTATCCCATTCGGATTTATCAGACCGGATATAAGAACATTCGTATCGAGAACAATCTTCATCGGCTCTCTCTTGCCGCTTTTATTTCGGCTTCGATCTCTTCGTCCGTCATTTTATTCAGGCCTCTTCTGACAGATTCCTCCTGAATTGACATAACAGCCTGTTCCGCTTTAACTCTTCTTAGAATATCTAAGGACTTTTCATAATTCTCCGGATTAGTCGAAAGCATTATAGCGACAGGTTTGCCGTTAAGCGTAATAGTCATTGTATTTTCGTCCGAAAGTTCTTTCCAGACATCTTTCGGGTTGGTTCTAAAATCTCTTACTGTGACGAATTTCATAGTTTCTCCTTTTGTTGCTTCTTAAGAGCAATATGCACATTTGTCACACATTTGTCAACATTATTTTTGTTACTGCAAAATATCTTTAACGATCGGCTTGAGACCGGCAAAGAAAAATTCGACCGCGATCACCATAACGATAAGACCCATAAGCCTCATCATCACATTATTCCCCGTCTCCCCGATAAAAGTCGTGATCTTTGACGAATATTTAAGACCGAGATAAGTAAGAAGCATAATAAAAAATATAGCGATAAGCAGAATAACCTTCTGATCAAAACCCGCGGCATCCTCCATAAGAACTATCGCGTTCGTAATAGCGCCCGGCCCGCAGATCATCGGTATCGCAAGCGGAGTGATCGAAATATCGTTCACATAAGTCTTCACCTCGGACTTCTTAAGCTCGACCCTCGAAAGCCTCGCCTGAAGCATATCCATTCCCATAAAAAAGAAAATAATACCGCCCACCATCCTAAAGCTGTTCACCGAGATCCCGAAGAACTTAAAAAGAAGCTGCCCCGTCAAAGCGAAAATAACGATCGTCAAAAGCGCAACGAAAGACGCCTTTCGGGCAGTCTTAGCCCTGTT
>DMTS01000062.1:2674-3801 GCA_003477045.1 Candidatus Delongbacteria bacterium | reverse complement strand
ATCAATGAACATTATTGACGGATAGAATAATTCTCCAGGCCCCTGTCCCATTCTACCGATGCTTTTGACAAAATTACCGGAAGAATCGAATTTCTTTGCACTCATAGACATAAGATCAAGAATGTAAACATTGTCATTATTATCAGCTGTCAGCGTTATAGGTCTTTTTAAATATGCGCTGGTATCAGTCTGCGCTTCAGATGAAATAGTGAAAAGCTTCTTTAGCTCAAGCTTGGCTGTAGGATCATTCGGCGTTTCTGTGTTGCTGTAAATCTTTATACCGTTCTGCTCTTCAGTCTTGAAATTCTCAACTTTTTTTGAACAGCCTGCGAAAATAATTGCCATAATTATTAACGCTGTCATCAGTTTTCTCATCATTCGCTCCTGAATTTTGGTTAAATATATTTTTGCCGGTTCAAAACAACAAAACATAACGGACGAAACGCTGTTTTTTCCGGATGAACCGCATTCATTTAAGAACGGAATAAAAATAAGCATATTCAGACAAAATTCAAAGCAAATAATAAATAATAATTTATTTTAGTAATCGTAAACATCAAGTGTAAGTTCTTCACTATTAAGTACATAAAGTTTGTCACCGATAAAAAATTCCGTAATGTCAAAGCTCAGCATTCCCGTCTTTTCTTTGTCACGGATCGTATAGCTGATCCTATTCAAGAACATGCCGTCTTTAAATATATCTAGATAAACACCTTCCTTGTCAACATTTCTGTCAACATTCGGATATACAAGAAGCCTTCCGTATTTATCAGTATTCATGGTAATAATAGCCTTTTTGAAATTGCCTACTTTGACTTCCTGATTGTTTGGCATATCTTTTTTCAACGATGCTATATATTCCTCTTTCTCAGCAGGTTCATATCTGACCATTTTGAAGTCTTTTCTTATCTCGATTTTCTTTTTGCCTTCATAATCATAGCCAAAGATTCTATATTGATTATCAGAATTTTCAGATACAAATACATATTTATTATCCGGAGTGAAAGGTATTATTAAATCGTTGTAGTCAATTTTCCCGCTCATTAAATCTTGAAAATCAAATTTCAGGCTACTTATAGAAGCTTTCTCCGTTAAGTCGTCAATTTTTATTATACTTAGACCGAAAA
>DMTS01000062.1:0-2660 GCA_003477045.1 Candidatus Delongbacteria bacterium | reverse complement strand
CGCTCATTATATTAAGAGTATCTTTATCAATGAACATTATTGACGGATAAAATAATTCTCCCGGCCCCTGCCCCATTCTACCTATGCTTTTGACAAAATTACCGGAAGAATCGAATTTCTTTGCACTCATAGACATAAGATCAAGAATGTAAACATTGTTATTGTTATCAGCTGTCAGCGTTATCGGTTTTTTTAAATATGCACTGGTATCTGTCTGTGCCTCGGATGAAATAGTGAAAAGCTTCTTTAGCTCGAGTTTTGCCGTAGGATCATTCGGCGTTTCTGTGTTACTGTAAATCTTTATACCGTTCTGCTCTTCAGTTTTGAAGTTCTCTATTTTTTTTGTACATCCCGCGAAAATAATTGCCATAATTATTAACGCCTTCATCAGTTTTCTCATCATTCAATCCTGAATTTAAATATATTTTTACCGGTTCAAAACAACATAGCATAACGGATGAATCGCATTCATTTAAGAACGGAATAAAAGTAAGCATATTCAGACAAAATTCAAAGCAAATAATAAACATCATTTAATTCAGAATGACAGAGCTACCGATATCAGTATTGTAACAGCTAAATAGATACCTATAACAGCTTTCTTGATAATACCGGCTTTATCGTTCGTCATAAAATATCCTCCCATGACAAAAAAGCCGAATCCTCCGATTATTAAAAATGAAGGCAATCCTAGAAATATCCATGCGATGAATCCTCCTGGAAGCACTCCGCTGAAAAATAATTTATTTATCAAAAAACCTGCCCAGAAAGTTACGGTTCCGAGGATAATCACGTAGATGAAGTACAGCAGACCTCCCTTATTTTCTTCTCTTTCATTTATCCTGCCTCCTACTGATAAAAGCGAATTTTTGACAATCTCAGGCAGTATGAACATTACTGTATAAGCAATTGCAGAAAAATAACTTGATCTGACATTCGATCTCTGCTCTGACATCTCGGCCTCAAGATCATCCATGTTATCGAATAAAACAGGCTGATCGCTTTTGTAAGCTATATAAAATATTTCATCTTTATTGAACGAAAGCGGCGGCAGTTCCTCAAATCCTTCTGTGAATTTCAGCTTTGAGATATTAAGTTTATTGGCTTTGATCAGTGACTGATAATCTTTTCCGAACCTCCTGTGATTACCGGGAATACCGTACATCGCGATCCTGTCCTTATAACTCGTCAGAGGATATTCTGCTGTTTTTTCCTTTTCATAATCAATATTTGCCTGAAGGAGTATTATGCCTTCCGGCTTTAAGACTTTAACGAATTCCTTCAATGCAGGTGTGTATTCAGGAAGTTTTTCAAGAATATAATTACACACGATCAGATCGAACGATGCGCTTCCATATTTATCCTTAAGCGTATTGTCCCTGATAGTAAAATCGCCTGTCTCAGAATATGTTTTTACTTCAGCGTTCGGAAAGTTCCTAAAATATTCCGGAATTTTTCCCTCTTCAGAAATTACCAGAATTTTAGGCTCACCCGGTAATATTTCTGTCTTAGCCTGCAGGAACAGAAGAACAGTCCTTTCTTCTATCGTAGATGAGCACACAGGACAGATCGTATCCGCTTCTTTCGTAAACTTGAACTTCTGAGCTTTATATGAACCATTACAGAACGGACAGTATATATCCTTCCCTCTGAAGAAATTCTTCTTATGGAACTCGTAATTCTTTTTTATATTTGTAAACATTTTTACCTCTGATTAATACTCGTATATCTTCAAACTATTATCTTTCCAATTCATACAAATAATTTTTTCTCCGATGTAAATTGGACCATATTCTTTATCAATATCCAAGTACATTCTTTTTAAGTAAATATCATCAAGAAATATGTCATAATAAGACCCTTTCTCTTCCTCTTTGTTCGATGAACTTACCCAAAGTCTCCCATACTTATCAGTATGAAGCCGATAAATTGAATTAAGAAATTCTGTTCTGAATTTCAAACCATATTTTGCACTATATACTTCCTGTTCCTTAATTGCTTTTTCTGAATTCTTAATCCTGGCAAAATTCTTTCTAATTATTCTTTTCTTAACACCATTAAGATCATATACATCAATTTTGTAATCGGTTTTGGAATTTATGGATAAATAAAGATTTTTATCATTTGCAGTATGAACCGAACCATCAGCACTTGGGTCTTCTACTTGATTTTCTACGTATAATTCTTTGAAGTTGTAAACATCCTTTACGTAGTTTAAATTTGAATCGAAGTAAGATACAAATTCAAGTGAAAATCTTTGACCTGTCTCATCAGAAGACATACCAAAGAATTTGCTCACATATCCTGTACCATATTTAATAATATCAAAAGGTGTTTTCTGATAATCAGTGTATTTCTTGTCCGAAATAAACTTTCCATCAAGATCAAGCTTATTTATCTTCCATGATCTTGAATCAGGCACTATCAAAGTATCCCCTTTCACTATTACACTAGAAGCTTCTACGAACTCACCTGGTCCTTGACCTTTTCCACCAAAAATACTTACTCTTTCAAATTTGTTGTTGAATTTATGGATCTTGCGTTTCTCATAATCAAGAATATATAAATTTCCCGCATCATCAAAATCAAATGATTTTGGAAAACTAATTAGATTTTCAGGATTTTCTTCACCTCCTATATCAATGAATCCTACTTCTTTC
>DMTS01000208.1:17136-18243 GCA_003477045.1 Candidatus Delongbacteria bacterium | reverse complement strand
GCCTGTAATCTTCCTAACGACTGCAGGGTTTTGAAAGACGGCAGGTATATATGCCCCGACTGCTCAAAAACATCTATAACTTCATACAAGCAGGCAATGGATGTTATCAGAGATGTAAGAAAGATCATGAAAGATAAGTTAGGTATCTTTACAGAAAATGATATAAAATTCGAGCTTGTCGATAAAAATTATCTGAACAGTAAATCCCAAAGTCAGGAAATGGAGCTGGGTCTATTCTACCACGAACAGAGGATAAAAACAGAGACTTCGACAAAAAGCATTTACGGGTATGAGTTCGGAAAAAAGGTGAATACCACCCAGACAGATTCGTTCTACATTTATCTGCTTACGGATCTTCCAAAAGAGAAATTCATAGAGGTTACCGCGCATGAACTGGCACATGACTGGATGGAAATGAAGTATCCCGGTATAACAGACCCTAAAATCACTGAAGGCTGGGCAGAATACACAGCTTCGCGCATCAACAGCCTGTACGGAAATGAGCACCTGAATAAAAGGATGAAAGAAAACACTAATCCTGTTTACGGGGACGGTTACAGGTATATTTCACAGTATGTTGAGAAAAATAAAATTCAGGGGTTGTACAAATATTTCGGCTCGTTAAATAAAAATAAAAAGTGAAATTATCTAATCTTCTGTTTTATCCAGCTCTCTTATATTACTGTCAAACAGTTCTTTATCCTTTTTATCGGGAATTCCGGCACCATACCTGATTTTGTAATAGTGATCTTTTATGTGTTTCAGCTTTTCAGGCAGATTTTTTCCGAATATTTTTGCGAACCATGAAGCAAGAGTTTCGTTTTCGGGAACATGGCCTGACATTTTCAATTTGTCTTCTATAGTTTCCAGTTCCGGTATTTTCTTATAAGGGTTTGCAGTTTTGACCGAGCCTGAATTGTCGTACGGTTTTACATCTTTCAGTATTCTGTAAAAAAGGAAAAGACCGAGAGGGATCAGTGAGTATAAAAGTATATTTCTGAACAGGTCATTATTTTCTTTTTTGAACATGAACAGCTTATAATAGCCGTACGAAACCAGATCGTAAATCCCGCTGATAAAAGAGCTTTTACGATTGGAGCTGATATC
>DMTS01000208.1:0-17000 GCA_003477045.1 Candidatus Delongbacteria bacterium | reverse complement strand
TGAAAACTTCTTTGGCAGGCTTATCTCTTAGTTTGAGTGAATCTATAATACTGTCTGTAATAAGTGTATCGGTTGCATTTACTTTCAGATCATGATCTTTCGGTCCGCCCAACAGATTTACAAGCTGATCTCTGGCTGTATAAGTTTTATAATCAACAAGGTACTGGGAATAAGAGGAAGTGACATTCCCGAGCGAATTAATCCTGATCCCGCCGATATTTAAACCTGCGAAGTCATAAGTGCCGTAAGGCATCACGATATCATCAGTTTTTCCGCCGGAGAAAAAGTAGATCCTCATTGAATCCAAAGGAGTTCTACCATATTCAATTAACCTGTTATTGAAAGGGAGAAATGAGACACCCGTTTCTGACCATCGCCCGTTATAATATGTGTTATAAATTTTATCCCGGAGATAAATTAACGGCTTCTTTCCGTTATATGATTCAGCTCTTAATTCGATAATAAAATTATCTTTCAGGCTTCCTATGTCACCTATGGGCATACTTTTATCAAGGTCTTTCATAATGTTTTCTATGTAGAGATCTGTGAGGATATCTCTCAGCANNGCTGATAAAAAAAATCTTGTCACAGTATGGTTTTTAGATCTGAACTTATACAACACTGGAAGTATGAGTGCGAAAACGATAAAAAATGAAGCTGTTTTTGCTTTAATGCTGCCGCCGAGAAGTACAGCCGCAAAGTAAAAAAGATCCGGTCTGAAAAATTTTGTATAAGGGTGTACGATCGAATATTTGTTTGTCACGAATAAAAGAAAAAGCCTTTTTGCATTAACATAGTTCGAGGTTCCGTATAAATAGAAAAATGCCAGCGGAAAGAGTATCACCGGCAAAAACTGGAGAATGGCCGAAATAACTCCGATCTGCCTGTCGGTGTTAATGTAATATATCAGGTATCCCGCGGCAGAAATTGTGCTGAGCATCGAGATGTATTCAAAATCCTTTCTGCCGAAATCAAGCCTGAATTTTACAAACCGGTACGATTCAAGCGCGATCGCAAATAATATTGAAATAACAATATTATCTGAATTATAACCCCAGTAGATCAGAGCTGCAGATATAAGAAAAGGAAAATCTTTCATGACAGATTTACCTCAGGCACTTTTTGGTTTACTTCGCCACATTCCGCAGGGCTGTAGAGCGTAATTTTTCTTCCGCCGGCGAATCTGACAAGCTCAGGTTCATTTTCAAGACAGAACATCACTGAGCGGCTGAACTGATTAAGTTCCCGCTTTAATTTTGAAGTGAAAATCGAAGAGGTTATGCTATAATACTCAAGCTCAGCAAGAATATTATAGAGCTTATGAAAATTGCCTGTTTCTTTTTCAGCAGTGAACCTGCGAATATCGCCGGTTGGGGATAGATACAGAAATGTGACTTCAAAGCCGTTATCTTCGAAAAACTTTAAGGAGGAATAAAGATAAGACAAAATGTTCTCAAAATTAAGTTCTGTATCTTCTTTATCATTCTGAATAAAATTACCCAGTAAGACCGTGCACTCTTTGATCTTTTCAAATCCTTTCTCGACTACGGCAGGTTTACCTGTCCTTGCCCATGTTTTCCAGTGAATATTTCTCATCGGGTCTCCGGGCGCATATTCCCTCAGGCCGATGAAATCACCGGTTTTATGCTTGATCAGGTAGAATGAATCGGATCTGTTTTTTCTGTCAGCTACATCCGACAGCTGATTTATCAGTTTAGAATTCCGATCAGCCGGCTTCGGAAGAATAACTATCCTGTTTTCTGCAGGCAAAAATGCGCTGGTGGTATAAAGACCGAATATGTCTTTTTTTGTAAGATACAATCCTTTAAAACTGATCATGCCTCTTTTAACGGGTATTATTTCGGCATCAAGTTCAGTAAAAGAGTTATGTTTAACACAGACGTTACGAATTGAAGGCAGATCAGCTTTATGTAGCTTTATAATGTGCCATGCCCATCTAAAGTAATAGATGTTCCTGTCCCAGAGATTTCTCTTTTCTTCGCCCGGTTCCTTTTTGCTTATAAAATCTTCTATAGACGGTACTGGTCTTTCAACTTCGGGTATAAGTTCTAGATCAAAAAGGTCTCTGGCGCTTTGATTTATGATCGTGACAGAGTATTTTGAATTTTCTCCGGCGTTATACTGCCTGTCGAAAAATACGCTTACAGAAATGCCTGAAAAATCCTTTATTCTGGTTAAACGGGAAATCAGGATCAATGATAAGGTCAAAGCGAATATCCTGTAAAGGCCTGATGATAAAATGTTTATCCCCGCCAGTCCGCTTATAATACAAACGGAAAATACTATGATCCCGAAAGGCGTGATTTTAAGCCTTAAGTTATTTCCCCGTTTTGAAAATCTTCCGTAAATATTATAAAAGAATTCTGCGGACATTTTATCTAGGTACCGGAGTTTCTTTCAGGATGCTGTCGATAATTTCTTCCTGTTTAAGATCTCCTCCGTCAAAGTAGCGGTCAAGATTTATTCTGTGGTTCAGCACGAACGGCGCAAGTTTTAATACATATTCAGGTATGACATAATCGGAATTTTCCGATAGTGCCATCGCTTTTGATAATTTCATAAGGGCGATCGAAGCTCTGGGACTTGCGCCTGTCAGGACACCTCTGCATTCTCTGGTTCTGCGTACTATTTCAACTATGTAATCTTTGATATCGTTGTCGATGCGAATATTTTCAAGAGAACTTCTCACTTCCGAAAGCTCTTCCTGTGAAGCGCACGGTTTAATGTTTTCAAGAGGTTTTGAAGGATTTTTTAATTCAAGCAGCGAAAGCTCATCTTTTTTGGAAACATAACCCAGCGAAAATCTCATGGCGAACCTGTCGATCTGAGATTCCGGAAGTGGATAGGTTCCCTGAAGTTCTGCAGGGTTAAGCGTGGCAACCACGAAAAAATCTTCAGGAAGAGGGTATATAACACCGTCAATGGTCACCTGCTTTTCCTCCATAGCTTCAAGCAGGGCGGATTGCGTTCTTGATGTTGTTCTGTTGATCTCGTCGGCAAGCAGGATATTCGTAAAAACCGGTCCTTTCTGTATCCTGAAGGCTTTGTCTTTCGCATCAAAAATATTTACTCCGGTAATATCGCTCGGGAGCAGGTCCGGAGTGAACTGGATCCTTTTAAAATCAGAACTTACCGACATTGCAAGGGCTTTAGACAATGTTGTTTTTCCGGTTCCGGGCAGGTCCTCTAGAAGAATGTGGCCGTTAGTGAAAAAGCCGAACATTAAAAGGTCAATATTGAAAACACCCCCTCTGAAAACAGAGGAAATATTGCTTCTGATCTTTTTGTATGTGTTATAACCGTTTGCAGACATATCCGGCTCCTTTAATAATTTTGTATGTAGTAATAACTTAAAAAATTATTTTTTGCAACATAAAACATCATTTCCCGCTTAAAACTTTGAACGATTTAACTTGATAAAATCGGAGTAAATCAATAAATTATGAGATTGTAGATAATGCGGAGTTATAAATGAGGCTTTTAGTATCAATACTGATTTTCTGTGCCGTAACTTTTGCGGATACTGTTGACTCACTGAAAAATTTAGTATCATCTTTAAGCGGCAAGGCAAAATACGAAAAATCTATTGTACTTGCTCAGGAACTCTCGGGAACTGACGATTCACTCGCTTTCGTTTATATAAACGGATCTATCGATTTCGGGCAGACGGCTGAAGAGCCCGGCATACTTATGAAAGCCAGACATGCTAAGGGCGACATATTCTTCAACATGGGTGAGTTTAAAACGGCAGGCGAAGAATTTAAGAATTCACTTATTTTAGCAGAAAAACTCGACGATACTGAATATTTATATGAAAACTGCAAAAGTATGGGCGGTGTATTCTATTCGCTTTCTGATTATAAAACTGCATCTATTTTTTATTTCAAGGCCCTCGATCTTGCAGGACTACTTGAGGATGAAATAAAACAGGCGGATATATTTAATGACCTCGGAAGCGTTTTTGACGCGATAAAAGATTATGAAGGATCATTAAAATACTCCAATCAGGCTCTGCTGATATATCAGAAGCTGAATAGAACGACTGATATTGCAAAAATGTATAATAATATCGCTATTACATTCAATAATAAACACGAATACAAAGAAGCTCTGGAAACTTTTGAAAAAGCGCTCAAAATATATAAAGCTGAGAAGTCAAGGCTGTATGAGGCGATCATACTTAATAATATGGCTTCGATTTATGTGGCGGTGAAAAATTATGAAAAAGCGATCGATAATCTGAATGTGTCCAACGATATTTTCAGAGAATATTCTGACAGCTACGGTATAGCCCTGAACAACCATATTTACGGAAGGGCATATTACGATCTTAAGAATTACGACGCCGCGAACGCATACTTCAGAAAAAGTATAGATTACGCAGAGGACAACGGCGTATATACTCTGATAAAAGACAACTACTATTATAAAGCCAAAGCTGACTCTGTTTCAGGTAAATTTAAAGACGCATATTACAGCCTGCAGAAATATGTCGAGGCAAACGAAAAGCTTAATGAGGAGTCCAGAAACAGAGAAATTTATGATGCAATGTCAAAAAATGAACTTCTGCAGAAAGAGAAACAGAATTCATCTCTCATTCGTGATAATGAAATTAAGAAACTGGAGATAGAAAAACAAAGGCAGATAAATAATTTTTTCATTGTTATCTTTATCATGATCGCCGGATTGGTACTGTTCGCATACAGTACTTTCAAGATCAAATCGCGTAACGAACAGCTGGTAAAAGAATATTCCTTAAGAATAGAAGAGCTGAACAAAAACCTTCAGGAAGATATTGAAAAAGCAACATCCGAATTGAATGAATCGAACGAGAAACTGAGAAAGGCAGAAAAAGAGGCTGCAAGGATCGACAAACTTGTATCTTTGGGTACAATGGTGGCCGGAATTACTCATGAGATAAAGAATCCTACACAGGTGATCAAGCTCTCGATGGACAGCATCAGGCTGAGCCTTAACGATCTGGCCGTGTTTATATACGAACTGATAAAACTGAATAAGAAATCAAACAAAAAAAGTGCTGAAGAAATTAAGAAGCTGATAGAAAAACATAAAGTGACAAAGCTGTTCGGGGATATAAAAAGCCTGGTTATAAGCAATAAAAAATCAGTGGAGCTGATCGACCAGATAGTTACAAGTACAAATAAGATCAGCTACTTCAACAGAGAGACGAACGATAATCTGATAAATGATATTATAAGCGATGTTCTCGTCATCATGAAGAACAGCATAAAGTACAGCGCCACTATTGAGGTCGAGCTTGACCCGAATTTGCCCAGGTACAGATGTAATTATCAGGAGATCTCGCAGATAGTGATCAATCTTCTGACAAATGCAAGAGACGCAATAGCGGAAAGCGATAAACATTCCGGTGGCGGGCTTATAAAAATTGTATCGGGGGTTGAGAACGAAAAAATATTTTTAGAGGTTTCCGATAACGGAACAGGTTTCGGTTCCGATCAGACAGATAAATTGTTTGAGGCATTTTATACCACAAAGACCTCCGGGAAAGGGCAGGGGCTGGGTCTAAGTATCGTTAAGAGTATTGTGGAAATTTACGGCGGTTTTATTTCTGTAAAATCAAACCCGGGAGAAGGGGCAACATTTAGAATTTATTTTCCTTTAAACAAAACTGATAAAGAGGTTGAAAATGCTTAAAGAACTAAAGTTTCCGGAAGGATTCTTCGAAAAGAACAGAAAAAAAGTTACTGAGAAACTTGAAGAAAAATCTATTATTTTTATCCTGTCTTCTTTGGATAAAGTAAAAAACCGCGACACATTATACAGATACAGGCAGGATGCGAATTTCTTTTACCTGACCGGTCTTGAATCTAAACGAGCCGTTCTTGCAATGTACAAGTACAACGGCAAAGTAATCGAAACTCTTTTCAGAAAAGTGCTTGATCCCACTCTTGAAAAATGGGTCGGGAAAAATATTCCGGTTGATCATATTAAAAAAGTCGCGGGAATTACGGACATAAGAGATATTAATGATCTTGAAGACTACTACAGAACGGTTTTTCACAATATAGGCATAGAAAAAGTGCTGATGTACAATGAGAGCATTCCCGAGCTTGTTGTGCCTACTTATACTCAGGTTTTCGCCTCGAATCTTAAAAAAAGGTTCAGTTTTATAAATATATCTTCCGTAAATCCTCTGATCGATCTGCCCAGAACGCTCAAATCTGACTGCGAGATCAAAATGATAGAAAGGGCTATTGAGATAACAGGACTTGGGTTATCAGATCTTCTAAAAAATCTCAGACCCGGTATAACAGAGAATGAATGTGAAGGGATACTGATACATAATTATATAAAATACGGATCCGTACAGCCTGCTTTTCAAACCATATCCGCTTCGGGCGGGAACGCGACAGTTCTGCATTACGAGGACAATAACAGAAAAACTGAAAAAGGCGATCTTATCCTGATAGATACAGGATCGGAGTATAAAAATTACGCGTCGGATATAACAAGGACTTATCCAGTCAGCGGAAAATACACGCCCGAGCAGAAAAAATTCTACAATCTTGTCCTTAAAGCTTCAAAAGAAGTAATGAAGAACGCAAAACCCGGACTAAAGCTTTTTGACCTTCAGGAAATAACCAAAGAAGTGCTTTTTAAAGGGCTTTATGATATGAAAATGGTAAAAGAAAAAACCGACCTTACAAAGTACTATTATCACGGAGTAAGCCATTTCCTGGGACTTGACACTCACGATGTGGGCAACGGAAATCTGCCCCTTGTAAAGAACAGCGTGATAACCGTTGAACCGGGGCTTTATATAGCTGAAAAGGACATCGGTATCAGGCTTGAGAATGATGTTCTGATAACAGAAAAAGGATGCAGGAACCTGTCAGAGGCGATCGCTATTGAAACCGATGAAATAGAAGAAATAATGAGCAGGAAAAAGTAATAATGTATTCTCAGAAATACATAGAGCATTTCTCAAATCCTAAAAATATTGGAACGGTAGAAAATGCCGATATTGTCTGCAATGTTTTAAATACTGAAGGCGGTTGTTTTGATAATGTCGATGTTTATGTGAGAACCGAGAACGGACTGATAAAGGATTTTAAATATAAACTTAAAGCCTGTTCCGGAACGATCACAGCTTTTTCTTTACTCAGCGAGGTAATAACTGAAAGAACCGAGGCCGGACTCGACAGTATAACATTCGAGTACCTTGACATCCTTCTCGGAAAGCTGCCTGAGAAAAAACATCACAGTCTCAGGCTTGCAATAGAAGCAAAGGAAAAGATAAAAGAACAATTAAAAAATAAAATAAAAGGGAAAACAATATGAAGATCACAAAAGAAATGCCGATCACCGAGATCATAGAGCTTTATCCAAAAGCAATGGAAGTATTCTCAAAATACAATCTCGGATGTCTGGGATGCATAGCCGCCAGATTCGAAACTCTTGAAGACGGTCTGGTCGCCCACGGTATAAATGTGGATGAGTTTTTAGCGGAAGTAAATAAGGTTGTTGATTAAAAAGCTCTGTTTCCGGTTATTATTATCTCGAAATTCTTTTCAGGAGAAGTCGCGGCTTCTACCCGAATGATGAGTTTTCTGAATTCATAAATAATGCCCGCGCCGTAACCGGTCTTAATTTTATCCAGAGCCAGATCTGAAAATTTTTCAAACACATCTCCCGCTCCGATGAAAAGCCCGAGCGCGACAGATTTATATATCCTGAAATCGTATTGAGCCTGAACTGCGGTCATGTTTTTGTCAATGAACCTGCTGTCAGGATATCCGCGCAGGATCTTTGAGCCTCCTGCAACAGAAAGTTTTTCCGGGTGAACTTCTCCGAATGAGAATCTGGCCGAGATGAGCGAGCTTACCGAAGACTCTTTAAACGATCTGTAAAATCCGGCTTCATTGTCAAATACAGAAAAATATTCCCAGGTTCCGAGAAATTCGGGATAAGCAAGGAACGATGACCGCAGGGAAATTCCGTCTCTATAAAAATCGTCGGTGACATCGGAATATTTCAGAGATAAGCCTATTCCGTTTGCGAAATGGCCGCCGTCTGTCCCGGAATAGCCGAAGAGTTCTTTTTTATCTTCAGGCATGTGGTAGAAATTGTTTACCGCGGCAGAAATAACTGCCCCGCGGAGCACTTTTTTACCGGCTTCAAGATAATTGTCTATCTGAAAATATCTGTATTTTACTGATTCGTCAGGTTCAGAATCATTTCCGAAACCATAAAAATCAGAATAATAATCCTTGATTTTGAAAGTATTGTACAAAGCGCTTTTTTCTGAATTCAATTCAACTATGGAAAAGAACATGAACTGGTTCTCGAAAGTATATACGGTGTTTCCGAATAACTTGCTGCTTTCATCGAACCTGTATTGCGAAAACAATCCGAGTCCCACGCTTGTTTCATTAGTGTAGAAACCGAACGGAAGGATCAGAAATTTATTGGTAATGTCTGTATTCAGAGAATCTGTTACCGACCCGAAAAGCCCTGATGCTTTAAAGAAGAACAGGCATATAAATGCGAAAACCTTCATAGATCCCTGATTTTAATAAGGTCAGCAATATAATGTTTGTTTTTATAAAAAAAAAGTATTATATTGTATCATTATACATTAAAACAGTGAGCCTGAATAAATACAGACAGGTATTATGAAAGGTAGAGTGAACTACTCAATTTTCTTGACAGTTATAACACTGTCCATTGTGCTATTGATCTATTTTTCATATTACTTCATAATCGAAACCAGATCAAGGATCGTTGAAAGGGAACTGCTTTTCAACGATTTCGCGGTTAAAAATTCAATTCAGAATATTGAATCTGTGATAGAGATGCTGTCAAAGCATCTTCAGCTTGAAGCCGAGCATCATTCGCAATACAGTCTCGATGAAGACAGCCGAAGAAAGATCGAGAACAGTCTTATGCTGCACAAGCCGTTCATAAGCTCGGTAACGAGAACCGACAGGAACGGGATAATAGTTTTCACTGTGCCGGACAATCAGAATTCAGTAGGCAGAGACATCAGTTATCAGAGCCATGTAAAAAAGATAATGACCGATCACGAACCGGTCTTCAGCGATGTTTTCATGGCTGTTCAGGGGTATTACGGCATAGGTCTTCATATGCCTGTAATGAAGAACGGCGATTATGACGGATCATTGGCTTATCTGATTTCATTTGATCATCTGACGGATTTTCTTAGAGAGAAATTCCGAAGCTCCGGTGAAAAGAATATACAATGGATACTTAGTAATTCAGGAAATATACTTTACAGCAATAATAAAAACGAGACCGGAAAGAATGTTTCAGATGATATTAGAAAAATCAATCCTGTTTCGGTATTTTTCGAAAAATTTCTGGCAGGAGAGATCAAAGAAAGATTCAGTTTCGATTACAACGGAGAGAAATATTACGGAGATTTTAAAAAGATCAGGTTGACTTTCGGCGAGTCATGGAATGTATTTTCCGCTGTGTCGGAGAGTTCTATCTTCAGAAAGAATTCGTATCTGCCGATCAAGTTTCTAATGCTGTCATTGCTGACTATTTGCGTGCTGCTATTAATATTGCACAGGTTTAGAACAATGACGATAATTATAAAAGAAAAAGAGATAAATGACTATCTTCAGAAGAACCTCGAAGTCAGTCAGAAGCTTTACAAAACCGTTCTTACAGATATGACCTGTATGGTCTGCAGGCTGAATGGAAGCAAGAAGATCATATTTTTCAACAGGCCATTTTATCAGAAGTTCAGGTACAGAACCAACAAACTTAAGAATAGAGATATCGTTGAGATTTTCAGCGAAGAGGAAGCAATAGTTCTTAACACAAAGCTCGATGAACTGAGTCAGTCAAATCCGGTACAGGGATTTGAATTCCTGATCAAAATAAACGGATCGGATGTTTTTTACTATCTGACGGTCAGAGCTTCATTTGACGAGACAGGAAAGATCACCGAATACCAGCTTATAGGACCTGATATAACTGAATATAAAATGTCGGAGAGAAAAGATATTATTTATAGAGAAAAAATAAAAGAATCTGAGAAAATGGCCGCACTGGGTAATCTTGCAGCCGGGGTAGCGCATGATTTCAACAACATTCTGATGGGAATTCAGGGCAATATTTCGATGCTAAAACTTAAAAATGAAAAGAATGAAGAGATCACGACCAGGATCAGCGTAGTTGAAGAGCAGATCAAAAACGCTTCGGGACTATCCCGCCAGCTTCTCGGAATGGCAAAAGCAGGCAAGTACGAAGTCACGAAATTCGATCCAAACGAACTTGTAAGATCGATCTATGAACTATTTTCACATACAAATAAAAACATCGTTTTCAAACTTGAACTGTCTTCATCAGAAAATCTGGCGGTGGAAGGAGACAAATCACAGATCAGTCAGGCGGTCACAAACATCATACTTAACGCAATTCAGGCTATAGAAGACACAGGTATAATAGAGATCAGAACTGAGTTTTTCGATCCTGATGAAGAGTTCATTATGACTAATTCATTAAAAAAACAAAAATACTATAAATGTTCGGTAAAGGATAACGGAACAGGCATAGACGAAGAATTAAAGATGAAGATCTTCGATCCATTTTTTACCACGAGAAAAAAAGGTAAAGGTTCGGGGCTGGGTCTCGCATCCGCATACGGCATTGTCAGGAATCATGAAGGAATTCTACTGTTCCAGAGCGAAAAATTTATCGGTTCGACCTTCAGCATATACCTGCCCGTAAAAGAATGGGAGGGTAAGAGTTCCGGAGAGGCTTCTGTTTCAGGCAGAATTCCGAACAATGAAACCGTTCTTATCGTAGATGATGAGAAAATGGTGCTTAACGCCACTTCGGATATGCTTTCATATCTCGGGTATAAAACGCTTAAAGCGGAGAACGGTAAAATCGCTATTGATATTTTTAAGAACAATCCTGATATAAAATGCGTGATCTTGGATATGATCATGCCCGGTATGGACGGAGAAAAAGTTTTTCTCGAACTTAAAAAACTTCAGCCTGAGATTAAAGCTATAATCAGCAGCGGCTACAGCATGTCGAGCAAAGTAGAAGCTCTGCTTATGAACGGAGCTAAAGGATTTCTTGAAAAACCGTTTTCCATGGAAGAGTTATCTGAAAAAATGAAGGAAGTTCTGACAAAGTAATTAAAAGATAAGGTTTTATTCTATAAGAACCTGTTTATTCAGCTTTATCACATCAAAAATTTTCGCTATAGAACGGCTTATTTTCCTGAATGTGAATTCAAGATCGGGCTTATCGCAGAGAACTATTATATTTGAAAGGGAATATGAGTCTATATGCGATACGGATGTA
The DNA here is from genome assembly GCA_003477045.1 of Candidatus Delongbacteria bacterium. Lineage (GTDB taxonomy): Bacteria > UBA4055 > UBA4055 > UBA4055 > UBA4055 > UBA12480. Next base: position 5,648 of record DMTS01000208.1, on the reverse strand, counting down.
AAATCAATATTGAATCTCTTTATATCTTCCGAGACCAGCTCATTCATTTTTTTTACAAATTCATTTGATGCTTCTCCGGTCAGGTCGCGGGAAAAAAAAATATCCGCAGTTTTACCTTTTTTTTCAATATTCATTTTATTTCACCAGCTTTTTCAAGACATCTTTATACTTTTTCGCAGTTGTGCTTGTAACTTCTGAAGGAAGTTTAGGAGCGGGAGGATTTTTATCCCATTTGCCTTCCTCTGTCAGTTTCTCCAGATAATCTCTCAAGTACTGCTTATCGAAGCTCTTCTGATTCTCGCCTTCTTTGTATCCGTCCACAGGCCAGAACCTTGATGAATCGGGCGTAAGAACCTCATCAATAAGAACGAGTTCTTTTCCCAGTAGACCGAACTCAAATTTTGTGTCGGCGATTATAATTCCCTTTTTCTCGGCGTAATCTCTTCCGGCTTTATAGAGTTCAAGACTGATCTTTTTAACTTTTTCAGCGAGTTCCTTACCGATCATTTCGCACATTTTTTCAAACGGAATATTTTCGTCATGCATACCGATCTCGGCTTTTGTTGAAGGCGTAAAAATGGGTTCTTTTATCTTTGAGGAATTTTTCAGACCTTTTTCGAGCCTGATACCGCACACGGTTCCTGAAGATTTATATTCCTTTAAACCAGAACCAGCGAGATAACCTCTGACAATAGCTTCTACAGGCAGCGGTTTGCATTTGTGGACGACAACGGATCTTCCCTCAAGCTGATCTTTCCATTTCGCGAGTTCGGGGAAATCTTTTTCAGGCTCAGTAGAAATAAGATGATTTTTTACGATCTTCTTAAATCTTTTAAACCAGAAATTTGATATCTCGGAAAGTATTTTTCCTTTTTCGGGTATCGCCTGTCCCATGACAACATCGAAAGCGCTTATCCTGTCGGATGTAACAATAAGAAGTTTGTCTTTACCGAACTGGTATATCTCTCTGACTTTACCTTTATTTATAAGTTTCAAGTCTTTAATGTCCGAGGTTATAAGAGCTTTTGCCATGATATTTCTCCAAGTTTAATTTTGACTAAATATAAAATATATGTCTCTTTAAATCAAAGTGATTTTTATTAAAAAATAGTTTATATTTATGCCCTTGCAAAAGATTATTGCATGAATGAAATGAATTTATAGCTAAATTAACAAGGTGAAAATGGGAAGAATAAAAGAAATACGAAGAAGAAGAACTTTTGCGATAATAAGCCACCCGGACGCCGGAAAGACTACTCTAACAGAGAAATTATTGTTATTCGGAGGTGCCATAAGGGTCGCCGGAGCTGTAAAATCGAATAAGATCAGAAATGCCGCGACATCCGATTTCATGGAGATAGAAAGACAAAGAGGTATATCTGTAGCGACTTCAGTTATGGGATTCGAGTACAAGGATCATAAGATCAACATCCTCGATACACCCGGTCACAAGGATTTCGCAGAGGACACTTTCAGGACTTTGACTGCGGCAGACAGCGTGATCGTAGTTATAGATGTAGCTAAAGGTGTAGAGCAGCAGACCGAAAAGCTCGTCGAAGTGTGTAAAATGAGAAAAATACCGATAATGTTCTTTATAAATAAGCTTGACCGCCCGGGTAAGGATGCCTTTGAGCTTCTGGACGAGATAGAGTTCAAGCTCCACTGCAAAGTTACTCCTTTAAGCTGGCCGATAGGTATGGGAATAGATTTTAAAGGTGTTTATAATAAATATGATAAGAAGCTGGATATTTTCGACAGGAGTTCCCTCGTTGTGAACGATGAGGGAGCCTCGATATTATTAGACAGCATAGACGATCCTGTTCTAGATGATAAGCTTGGAGAGTCGGCTCATAAATTTCGTGAAGAATTTAAGCTGGTATCGGGGGTATTCAAAGAATTTTCTAAAAAAGAATACCTTCACGGAGATCTGAGTCCTGTTTTCTTCGGAAGCGCGCTGAACAATTTTGGCGTGAGAGATCTTCTGGACTGTTTTACCGATATAGCTCCGCATCCCCAGCCTGTAGCCACCGATACAAGAGATATTAATCCTGAATATGAAAAATTTACGGGATTCGTTTTTAAGATACACGCAAATATAGATCCGAACCACAGATCGAGGATCGCTTTCGTAAAAGTGGTTTCCGGGATGTTCGAGAGGAACAAGTACTACTATCATACAAAGTTGAAAAGAACCTTCAAATTCAGCAGTCCGACATCTTTCATGGCATCAAAGAAAGAGATAATTGAAGATGCTTATCCGGGAGACATAGTCGGCATCCCCGACACGGGTAATTTCAGGATCGGAGATACTCTGACCGAAGGTGAAGAGCTGAACTTTATCGGAATTCCGAATTTTGCGCCTGAATTATTCCAGTACCTCGAAAACGCGGATCCTTTAAAAACAAAGCAATTAAATAAAGGGATACTTCAGCTTATGGACGAAGGTGTCGCCCAATTATTTACAAGGACAGCTGACGGCAAAAAGATTATAGGTACAGTAGGGAACCTCCAGTTCGAAGTTATAAAATTCAGGCTTGAACATGAATACTCGGCTTTATGCAGATTCGAACCGGTTGATCTGCACCGCGCCTGCTGGATCGGCTGCGAGGATAAAAATAAACTCAAAGATTTTAAAGATAAAAATAGTTATTTTATAGCTGTTGACAATAAGGGAAAAGATGTGTTTCTCGCCGAAACCGCATGGAGCTTACAGAGAGCTCAGGAGAAATTTCCCGATATAAAATTCTATTTCAAGTCAGAGATATAAAATGATCAACATTTCCGAAATATCGTTAAGATTTGCTGACAAGGTCATTTTCGACAATGTGTCTATATTCATAAGAGACACGGAAAGGATCGGGATAGTCGGGGATAACGGTACCGGGAAAACGACATTTCTGCGAAGCCTGATGAACGATGTATATCTCGACAAAGGTTCAATTGAGATCAGATCTGGAAAAACTATAGCTTACCTGTCGCAGGAAGCTACCGAACTGCCGGAAATTACCGTACTTGAATTCATGAGAAACTCGGCGCATATCACGGAGATCGAAGCTGAGATAAAATCGCTTGAAAAGCAGATCTCAGTAAGCGATCATGAGAGCAGCGAATATATTCAGGTATTAAAACAATATGAAAACATTCTCCACGAATTCGATATTAAGAACGGCTATTCATTTGACTCCGAAGCAAAAAGGATACTGTCAGGCCTTGGATTCAAAGATGACGATTTCTCCCGTTCATGCACAGAGTTTTCAGGCGGCTGGAAGATAAGGATCAATCTGGCGGTAGTTCTTTCAAAGAACGCCGATATACTTCTTTTGGACGAGCCTACAAATCATCTGGACTCGGAGAGCATGGAATGGCTTGAATCGTACCTTAGAGACCATCAGGGAGCAATTCTGACTGTATCGCATGACAGAAGATTTCTCGATAAAATGGTCAGCAAGATAATAGAGCTGAAAAAAGGCAAGTTCAACATTTACAGCGGAAATTATTCCTTCTATCTCAAGGAAAAGGAAAGAAGGCTCGAAGCTCTAAAAAAGGAATATGAAGCTCAGCAGGGAGAAATTAAGAGGATACAGGATTTTATAGACAGATTCAGGTCAAAAGCATCAAAAGCGCCTCAGGTGCAGAGCAGGATAAAGATGCTCGAGAAATTCGATGTGATCGAATTGGAAAATGAATCAAAGAAGATCAAAATAAAATTTCCTGATTCAACAAAAAGCGGAAATGAAGTCGTCAAGGTAAGGGATCTCGCTAAATCTTACGGCGAATTGAAAGTATTTGAAAATATCAATTTCACGGCATACCGCGGAGAAAAGATCGCAGTTGTTGGAAAGAACGGCGCCGGTAAATCAACTTTGTTCAAGATCGTTTTCGGAGAAACTGAACCCACTGCCGGAAATGTCGAATTCGGGCTGAATGTTATTCCTGCTTATTTTTCTCAGGAGAGCAGCGAGAATCTTAATGCCGAAAGAAATATTTGGGAAGAGATCCAGTCCTGCGGTTCGTCTGAGAACGATACAAAATTAAGGTCAATGCTCGGCGCATTTTTATTCTCCGGCAATGATATTTATAAACCTATTTCAGTCCTGTCCGGCGGCGAGAAGTCAAGAATGGCACTGTTGAAGATACTTTTAAGCAAAAGCAATCTTCTTATTCTCGACGAGCCGACAAATCACCTTGACACAGCTACAAAAAACCTGTTCCAGGAAGCTCTTTTAAATTACGAAGGAACTATCATAATCGTATCTCACGACAGGTTCTTCTTAGACGAGCTCGCCAATAAGGTTTACGAGATAAAAGACGGTGCATTAAAGATTATCGAAGGTAATTACAGTTATTATATAGAAAAGCGCGCACAGGCAGATAGTCAGGCTGTTCAGATACAGACTTCAGAAAAGGAAGAGAATAAGACCGCGTTCAAATCCAAAGATCAGAAGAGGGCAGAGGCGGACAGGCGCAATCAGATGCACAAGGAAACTAAATATTTCAAAGAGAAACTTGAAAAAACCGAAGCAGAGATCGAGACTTATGAAGTCAGAAAAGCCGAGATAGAATCGCTTCTTTCAGGCGGTTTAGAGCACGATTATGAAACAACGATGTCCCTGAGCAGGGAGATAGGAAATATTGAAGTTCAGCTGGCGTATAAAATGGACGAATGGGCTGATCTGAACGAAAAACTTGAAGAGAAATTGAAGGCATCAGAATGAAAGATCAGAAAAAAGCCTATGTATTCGCACTGTTCGCAGTAATGCTGTGGTCAACTGTTGCGGTGGCTTTCAAGCTTACGCTTAATGAGATCAACCAGTTTCAGATGCTCTTTCTATCAAGCGTCTCATCGGCATTTATTCTTTTTATAGCACTTAATATTGAAAAGAAGATCGTAATTCTGCGTGAATTTAAACCGAAGGATTATCTTTATTCCGCATTTCTGGGAGCTTTAAATCCGTTCATGTATTATTTGATCCTGTTCAAAGCCTACAGTCTTCTTCGTGCGCAGGAAGCTCAGACTTTAAATTATTTCTGGGCGATAATACTTGTCCTTCTTTCAATTCCGATCCTGAAGCAGAAGATAACGCTTAAGAGTTTTATAGCTATAATGATAAGTTTTTTCGGCGTATATGTAATATCAACCCGGGGAGATGTTCTTTCATTCAAGTTCACGGATGCCTACGGTGTCGCGCTCGCACTCGGCTCAGCCTTCATCTGGGCACTTTACTGGATATATAACTCAAGGGATGACAAGGAAGATTCTGTCAGGCTGTTCGTAAATTTCATTTTCGGCTCTGTATATATCACGATATTTATGTTCTTCTTCTCTGATTTCGGCACGATCTCATTCAAAGGACTTCTCGGCGGAGTCTATATCGGCTTTTTCGAGATGGGTCTTACATTTTTATTCTGGTCAAAGGCTTTAAAATATTCTGAAACTACCGCGAAAATAAGCAATCTCATATTCCTGTCGCCTTTTTTGTCTCTGATCTTTATAAATTTTATCTTGAACGAAGATATTCTCGCTTCGACATTCATCGGGCTCTTGTTCATCATAAGCGGAATTTTACTTCAGAGAAGGCTGAACAGAAAAGCTTCCGGCGAATAATTCAATTGTTTAAATATAAGAAATTTCGTATATTCAGTAAGAA
>DMTS01000223.1 GCA_003477045.1 Candidatus Delongbacteria bacterium | reverse complement strand
CGCTTTAGATCTCTTATCTTAATCATTGGTCATGTACTTATATTTATTTAGAATCCTTCTGTCCTTTTTCGTAGGTCTGCCTTTATGCTTCATCTCTTCCTGATTCTGCCTGTCCTGCTCTTCAATTATCTTCATAAGTTCATTCATTTCCTTTGGAGGTTCAGGTTTGCCTGCCGCTTCGTACAAATTTTTTGCATCTTCTTTCGATAATGATTTATCAGTGATAATTTTGATCCTGAACTTCAGATAACTGCTCTCGTGTTTGACTGTGAGTTCGTCGCCGGCTTTGATCAGTTTTGCGGGTTTAACTCTTTCCCCGTTCACTCTGACTTTACCGCTTTCAACAGCTTCCGCAGCGAGTTCTCTCTGTTTGTAAAATCTCGCGACTTTTAGCCATTTATCAATTCTGATAGTCAGTTCTTCCATACCTATTCCAGAGGTTTAAAATTCTCTTTTCCTGTCAGACCTTTAATGAATTCAGTTATCAGTTCTATGACCTTATCTATCTCTTTCAGGCTTACAGTCTCAACCGGAGAGTGCATATATCTCAGCGGTAGCGATACCAGAGCGACCGGAACCCCTCTGTTAGTGAACCTTATCCTGTCTGCATCCGTACCTGTTATCTTCGGAGTAAGTTCGATCTGCACTTTCATTTTAATTTTTCCAGCGGCTTTCAGGAGAAGTTCATTTATTTTTGTATTTATGGGGGATCCTTTCGCAAGAACCGGGCCGCCTTCGATTTTATATTCGCCGTACTTTGAAGTATTTACTCCCGGATAATCAGTTGCCCATGTAACATCGCAGACCAAAGCTAAAGAAGGATTCGTGCCGGCGGCCGCAAAATATGCCCCCTGAAGACCGATCTCTTCGCTGGTAGTACTTGCGGAGTAAACTCCGACATTGATCTTTTTTCCGGACAGTCTTCTTATAACTTCAGCTACGATAAAACATCCGGTCTTATCATCTAAACCTTTTGAAGATATCCTGCCGTTAAAAAGTTCCATAGGTTCGGTTTTATAAACTGCAAAATCGCCGGTCTGTACCGCCCTGTCCGCTTCTTTCTTATCTTTGAAACCGCAGTCGATATAAAGATCCTCATATTCAAAGTTTTCTTTCAGTCCTCCGTGGTGCTCGGCATTTACACCTACGATCCCGGGTAATTTACCGTTTCTTCCTAGAATTTCGATCTTTAGTCCGGGCGCGATCTTGTGGCTGATACCACCGACAGGTCCGAAAAATATGAATCCGTTATCGTCTATCCTGTTGATTATAAATCCTATTTCATCGCAATGTCCCGCCAGAAGAACTTTCATTTTTGCTTTTGGATTCAGAATGGCTATTGCATTCCCGCCGATGTCAGTTTCTATCTTGTCCGCATACTTCTTTGTATAATTCATCCACTTTTTCTGAATATCTTTTTCGTACCCCGACGGTGAGGGTGTATTTAGCAATTCGTAGAGAAATTCTTTTGAGTTTTTATCCATGTCCGCTACCTCCAGATTATTTAAAGTCTTAAATATATCAGGTATTTTTAATTTCTGCAAATGGAAAAAGGCTCAAAATGAGCCTTTTCCGTTACAATATAATAACTTGAGTCCTAGTAGCCGAGATCGATCATAGCGTCAGCGACTTTTTTAAACCCAGCTATGTTTGAACCTTTTACATAATTCACAAAACCTTTTTTGTCTTTTCCGTATTTAACACCGGCATCATGAATGTTTTTCATGATAGTTTTAAGTTTGGCGTCAACTTCTTCTTTAGACCATGCGAGTTTCATTGAGTTCTGGCTCATTTCAAGTCCTGAAGTCGCTACTCCGCCTGCGTTAGCAGCTTTTCCGGGTGCGAAAGCGATTTGCTCATGTATTAAATACTCAACAGCATCTGCTGTACATCCCATATTTGATGTTTCAACAACATATTTACACCCGTTCTTTACGAGTTTCTTGGCATCTTCAAGGTTCAGTTCGTTCTGGATCGCGCACGGGTAAGCCATATCGCACTCTACTTCCCATGGCTTTTTTCCCGCAAAGAATTTTGCACCGGGGAATTTCTTTGCATAAGGAGCCACCACGTCATTGTTTGATGCTCTTAATTCAAGCAGATAATCGAATTTAGCCTGGGTATTGACTCCGTCCTTGTCGTAAATATATCCGTCGGGTCCGGAGATCGTAACTACTTTTGCGCCTAATTCAGAAGCTTTTATCGCAGTACCCCAAGTTACGTTACCGAAACCTGAACAGGCAACGACCTTGCCTTTCATCTTGTCTTTTTTATATTTCAGCATTTCATCTGCGTAATAAACCGCTCCGAAACCTGTAGCTTCCGGTCTGATGAGCGATCCGCCCCAGTTAAGTCCTTTGCCAGTCAGAACGCCTGTGTTCTCGTCTCTTAACCTTTTGTATTGGCCGTACATGAACCCGATCTCTCTTCCGCCTACTCCGATATCTCCTGCGGGAACATCTGTTTCAGGTCCTATATATTTCTGAAGTTCTGTCATGAATGAACGGCAGAATCTTAAGACTTCGTTGTCTGATTTACCTTTCGGATTAAAATCCGAACCGCCTTTACCTCCGCCCATAGGAAGAGTTGTAAGACTGTTTTTGAACATCTGCTCGAATCCTAAAAATTTCAACCCGCCGAGAGTTACGCTGGGGTGGAACCTGAGTCCGCCTTTATAAGGTCCGATCGCATTGTTGAACTGAACTCTGTAGCCTTTGTTTACCTGAATTTCGCCTTTGTCGTCTTCCCATTCAACTTTGAACATGAAAACCCTGTCAGGTTCAGTAATTCTGTCAAGAATTTTGGCTTTCAGATAACGCGGGTTTTCGTTAACCATGTCAATAACGGATTCGATAACCTCTTTTGCAGCCTGAATGAATTCGGGTTGAGCCGGATTTTTTCTCTCAAGTTCCGCCATGAATTCTTTTAGTTTGTACATTTTCGCCTCTCATTTTTTATTTCTTTTACAGTGTTGTTACTTTTTTCACAGCACCACGCATTTTGTCACAAATATAAATTGCGTATTATAACCGGTCAAGTAAAATCTTAACATTAATTTATTTATATTATTTGTTGAATTTCTGTCTGAAATAAAAAAACGGTCCGAAAACCGTTCTTTTGTGCGGATAGAGGGATTTGAACCCCCACACCGTAAGGCACCAGATCCTAAGTCTGGCGTGTCTGCCAGTTCCACCATACCCGCAAAACAGCGCAAATATAGTTATTCGTCTTTTCAATGTCAAGTGATATTTTGATATCATAAAAAAATTGCGTTTGTAAAAAATATAACTTAAATTATGTTGCCGAAACAGTTCGGTAAATCAATAAATGAGCCGGAGGACTAAATGCTTGAAAAAGTAAAACTTCTTGTTGCAAAAATGAGACATCTTGAGAAGGGCGGCGGAGAAGACAAGATAGTTAAAAGAAAAGAAAAAGGCCTCATGACCGCGAGGGAAAGGATAGAATATCTTCTCGATAAAAACACTTTTAATGAAATTGATCTGTTCGTTGAGCATCAGGCCCGGGATTTCGGACTGGACAAGCAGAAACTTGCCGGTGACGGAGTTGTTACAGGTTTCGGCAAAATAGACGGAAGGCCCGTATGCATTTTCGCGCAGGATTTCACTGTAGCCGGCGGATCTTTGGGTAAGATGCATGCAGCTAAAATAACAAAAGTTATGGATATTGCATCGAGCATGGGAATGCCGATAATCGGAATAAACGACTCAGGCGGTGCACGAGTCGAAGAAGGTGTAGACTCTCTTGCCGGATACGGTGAAATATTTTACAGAAACACGATAAACAGCGGAAAAATTCCCCAAATTTCGGTAATAATGGGACCCTGCGCAGGTGGAGCGGTTTACTCACCGGCGATAACCGACTTCGTTTTTATGGTTGACAAATTATCACAGATGTTCATAACCGGTCCGAAAATTATCGAATCTGTTCTGAATGAAAAAATTGATGCCGAAAGTCTCGGAGGAGCCCGTGTTCATAACGAGATCACCGGAAATGCTCATTTCTTCGGAGAATCCGAGAAAGAAACACTTGGTCAGATCAGAGAACTGCTCAGTTTTCTACCTTCAGCTTGGGATAAACCTCTTCCGGAAACAAAACCTCACCCTCCGAAAAGCAAAAAAGATATAATAAAAGTGTTACCGAATGACGCAAAATTTTCTTATGACGTGAAAGATCTAATAGAACTTCTTGTTGATGAATCTATTTTCTTTGAAGTTCAGAAAATGTATGCCCCCAACATTACTGTCGGATTTGCAAGGATGGACGGTAAACCTGTAGGCATAGTTGCCAACAATCCGAAATATCTCGCAGGGGTTCTTGATGTTGATTCAAGCGATAAAGCAGCAAGATTTGTAAGATTCTGTGACTCGTTCGGAATACCTATCCTAACGCTGGTTGATCTGCCCGGTTACCTGCCCGGAATTGATCAGGAACACTACGGTGTTATAAGACACGGCGCAAAATTACTTTTCGCATATTCCGAAGCAACTGTTCCGACAGTTACGGTTATAATCAGGAAAGCTTATGGCGGCGGTTATATCGCTATGGCATCTAAACACCTGAGAACGGATTTCGTTTACGCATGGCCAACGGCTGAAATAGCCGTAATGGGTCCTGAAGGTGCATGCAATTTAGTTTTTGCAAAAGAAATAGCAGAAGCAAAAAATCCAGATGAAGTCAGAAAAACCAAGATCGAAGAATACAAGGAGAAGTATTCTAATCCATATAATGCTGCTTCAAAAGCTTATGTTGACGCCGTTATTACACCTGAAGAGACAAGAGATAAGATAATCGCTTCGTTTGAACTTGCGAAAACCAAAGAAAAACCAAAGAAACTTCATAAGCACGACTCGATACCGCTTTAAAACGGTCGTAAAAAACAATTAATGAAGGCTGATATGGAAAATGATGAAAATATAAAAGATACTGAAAAAGCAAAAGCTGAAACTGAAAAGAAACAGGTTAAACCTGCTCAACCTGAAGAAATTATTTCTGAAGAACCTGTTTATACCGAAAATGATATAATAAATGTTGACAACGGTCAGTATCATACAAATTTTACCAATAAATTTCTGGCTTCCCGAGGTTATAAACCCAAACCGAAAAATGTCGAGATCAGAGCATTCATTCCGGGACAGATCATTAAGGTTTATACAAAAAAGGGTAAAAAAGTAAAAGCCGGTAAATTACTTATCACTTTTGAAGCTATGAAAATGATAAATGAGATCGTTCTTAACGATGATATTCTTATCGAGGATGTTTTTGTTAAAGCGGGCGAGTCAGTTGAAAAAAACCAGCTTTTGATCAAGTACAAAGTAAGACCGCATAAATAAATTAATAGCAGTCCTGTAATTATGGAATTATTGTCGCCGGCGGGAAATAAGGAAGCTTTTTTTGCCGCCGTAGAAAGCGGCGCGGATTCCGTTTATCTTGGTTTGAGCGTTTTTAACGCAAGAAAACCCGCAAGAAATTTTTCTTTTGATGAGATCCCAGAAATTATCGCATATGCTCACTCTAAAAGAGTTAGGGTTTATATTACACTGAATATAGATCTTAAATCATCTGAGCTTGAAGATGCTTCAAAGATATTAAATTACCTGAAAAACTTAAAGGCCGATGCGGTTATAGTTAAAGACATGGCGCTTGTTTATCTGATCGAAAAATATTTTGCTCCTTTTGAATTTCATCTCAGCACCCAGTTCGGAATAGCTAATTCCGCTGCATTAACCGAAGCGGAAAATCTTGGGGCTTCAAGGGTCGTGCTTGCCCGTGAACTAAATAAAGAAGAACTGAAAGTCCTTAACAAGCCCTACTTTCCTGAAAGAGAGATGTTCGTACAGGGTTCAATGTGCTTTTCATTTTCTGGTAAATGTCTTATGTCAAGCTGGTTTGGCGGAAAATCCGCGAACAGGGGCAGCTGTCAGGCGCCCTGCAGGTTCAAATTCGCGCAGGAAGGTTCGGAGGATTTTTCTCCCTGCTTTTCTATGAAAGACATAAATCTTTCTGAAAAGCTGTCTGAACTTGCAGAAATAGGTATTTCAGCACTTAAAATTGAGGGCAGGCTTAAAAGCGCGGAATGGGTGGGAGAGATCACCCGGTTCTATAGAAATCTGCTGGATCAAAAAGAATCTGTCGGCGCGGACGCTTCCCGTTTTACTGGAAGGGAACAGGGCGGCGGATTTTACAGCGGACTTAACGATCTGATCACAAGTAAAAATTCAGGAACAGTTACAAATGTGATAAAATCCGCGCCTGACGACCGCAGGATCAGACATAACGGTTATGATCTTAGAATAACCGCGAGTGAGAATATCAGCATGAAGATCCTTACAGAATTCGGGGATGCCGATTATACTACCAAGATCAAAAAGGTAGTGAACAAGAGCAGAGGCGTTCCTCTTTCCGAACTCGAAAGCAGGTTAAAAGATGTTTCGTTCGGGAACCTCTATCTTAACAGGATCAGCCTGAACGATGACATCCTAATAGCAAAATCACAGCTGAAGAACATAGTTTCAGATCTTGGTGCTATTATAGCTCCAATGAGCAGAAAAGAAAGCAAGTTCCTCAAGAATATAAAACTTCCTGTTAAACTTGAACATGAGCTGAACAATCCGGACCCGGATAGCAAGAATTCAATCGAAGTCAGCTTCCAAAACGCAAATATTCTGAAGATAAATGCTGAAGATATCGATCAGATAGCTGATAAGATCAAAGAGCTCGACATTAAAAAGGTTATTGTTAATTTTGCGCGTTCATCTCATATCAATAAGATCAAAGAACTTTCAAATAAGACCCGAGTGGAAATTTCGGTTTTCCCGATCCTTTTTGAGAAGGATCTTGAGGACTATAATAAAATTGTTTCAGCCCTTGAGCATACAAATAATATTTCTTATGAAGCAAATGACTTAGGCCATTTAAGGCTTCTTAAAGCAACATCAAAGAAGATCGATTGCGGACCCGGCCTGTCGCCTTATAATTTCATAGCGGTCAGGCAGCTCAAACAGCTCGGACTGGCTTCAGCTCACATTCCGTTTGAGGCCGATACTGAAACCCTTGAAGGATTAAAGAACTCTTCCCTGCCTTTAAGAATGACTATATTTTCGAAGATCCCGTTGTTCTATACGAGAGCCGCGTCTGATAACTTCAATGAAGGAACAGCATTCACAGAACGGGAAAATTACAAATTTACGGTTATTAAATTCAACGATATTAGCATATTCAGCTCAGATAATTATTTTACTATCCACGATATCGACCTTTCTTTTTTGAAAGTGCATGAGATCATAATAGACCTTTCCGGCGAAACTGACATTCTGAATAAATTTCAGAATCTGAAGAAAGACCCTTCAAAATTCCCCGGTCTGAACTTCAATCTGAAGAGAAGGCTGTTCTGATGGATTATTCTTATCTAATTAACAGAATAGGCGACCATTGGAAACAGAAATACGGAAAAAAGATCTTCAAAATCATAATGCACGGTGATTTTACCTGCCCGAACATCGACGGCACTGTCGGAAATGAAGGCTGTATTTACTGCAATATGAAAGCTCTTGAACCTTATATCGACCTCGAAGATAACAATGACATCGAACAGCACATGAAATACCTTAAGGAACGCAACGGAGCTGAAGCTTTTATTGCATACTTTCAGGATTACTCCTCAACATATCCGTCGCACAAGATAAATGACAGTTCAAGCTATCTGAAGCAGCTTTACGAAAAAGCTGTCTCTCATCCTGACATTGTCGGAATTTCAGTCTCGACAAGACCGGATGCGGTCTCTAAAACTGAACTTGATATTCTCAAGTCGCTTGATACCGATGTAACTATAGAGCTGGGACTTCAGACGATAAATGAAAGTGACCTTGAATGGATAGTCAGAGGACATACGGTAAAGCAATTTACGGATGCTGTTGAACTTATTTCAGGTTATGGATTTGATATCGTCGCTCACATCATTCTAGGTCTGCCGAATGAAACTGACGAAAGCATAATTGAACTTGCCCGTTTCATAAATTCCGGCAAAATTAATGGAATTAAGATACATCAGCTTACAGTTCTCAAGAATACAAGGCTGGAAAAGCTATACAATGAAAATAACGCGCCTGAAATCCTGTCTGAAAATGAGTATTTCAGAAGACTCGGAATTCTTATCCGGCATCTGAAAAAAGATATTGTTATTCACAGGCTCTACACAGACGCGCCTTCAAAAGACCTTATCGCACCACTCTGGTGTTCCAATAAAACCGGCTTGCAGGACAAGATATTCAAGTATTTTAAAGAAAACGGAATAAGACAAGGTTCTTCAGTTCATACCTCTTAAATAGCCTTTTATCGGATTTTACAAGTGATTTATTCAAAACCGTGTTAACTTTTATCAAAAGTAAAAAACGGGAGGTTTATTATGTTGAAAAAAATCGTAGCGGCGCTGGTAGCAGTGTTTGCGCTGTCATTAAATGCCGGTCTGACTGATATTAAGACCGCGGTAACGAACGGTGATCTTACACTTGTAAGATCGATGATCGAAGGGGACAGGAGTCTTCTTGAATCAAAAATTGACACATATTTCACACCGCTGAACTTTGCCAGTGCTGAAGGGAAGTTCGAGATCGTGAAATATCTTTTGGAAAAAGGAGCTGATGTTGGCGCAAAGGATAAAGAGGGAAGCACTCCTTTACAAAATGCGGCGGCTAAAGGCCATTTCGACATTGTAAAACTGCTTGTTGAAAAAGGCAGTAATGTAAATTACAAAGACGACAACGATGTAACTCCGCTTCATTTCGGCTGCATGTCAGGAAATCTAGATATCGTGAAATACCTTGTTGAAAGAAGTGCTGATGTTAACGCTGTTTCAAAGATCGGAAGAAAACCAGCTATAGAGGGAGTATTCAGCGGTAATGTCGAAGTTCTGAAATATCTGGAAAGTAAAGGCGTAAATATGAAAGGTCTTGAAGCCGGAGCAGGAAACACTCCACTTCACATTGCGACCGGAAGAGGCAACATTGAGATGTTAAAATACTTCATTTCGAAAGGGTATGATGTTAATAAAAAGAACGATGCCAGCCAGACCCCTTTTACATGGGCGATAGGCGGCGGCAATACCGAAATCCTTAGGCTGTTTATAGAGAACGGGGCAAATGTTAATTTTCAAGACAGATTATCAGGTAAGACAACACTTCATTTTGCCAGTGTGAGAGGTAATGCGGAACTTGCGGATTTTCTCATTAAAAAAGGCGCTGATGTAAATATAAAAGATGATAACGGAAGAACACCGCTGTTCTATGCGTCTTATTATGATAATGAAAGCATAGAGAAAATGCTGCTCAACAAAAACGCAGAAAGAATTGACGCTTCAGGGCTTAATAAAGGTCTGGATTTAGCCGGCGGAGATGCTAAGATATTCTATTTCTTTCACAGCGGAATGGGAGTAAAAACAAAAGATCATCTTCTCATTTTCGATTATTTTGAAGACCCAAGGGCGGTAAAACCTTCAAATCCGAACATCAATAACGGTTATGTTACGCCTGCTGATATAAAAGATCAAAATGTCATAGTATTCATTTCGCACGAACATGCAGACCATTTTTTTCCGGCGGTATTTGACTGGGCAAAAGATTGTAAAAGTATCAGCTTTGTGACAGGATTCGATCCGAAATCAGATGTTAAAAACCTGAATATTATTACAGGCAGAAATAAACTCATTATCGGCGGAGTTGATATTACTACGATACCATCAACGGACACCGGAGTCGCTTTTTTTGTTAAAGCGGACGGAATTTCGGTCTATCATTCTGGAGATCATGCAAATATGACGCAGGATATGAGCGGACCTTTTGACGAAGAAATAGATTATTTGGTTTCGACCTGTGGAAAAGCAGATATCGCTTTCTTTCCTGTTTCAGGATGCAATTTTAGAGATCCTATAGCTTTAAAAGCAGGTGTGAAATATGCGATTGACAAATTTAATCCCGGAATTACCGTTCCTATGCACGCATGGAGTGCTGAAATCAACTTAAAACTTTTCAGGGACGAAGCTCTTAAAGACGGAGTCAAAACCGATTTCTTCTGCCCGGAAAGCAAAGGGGACAGATTTATTTTTAACAAAAAATCTATCGGTATGAATTGATTTCAGTATTAAAATTGTTTATTATTACCTAAA
>DMTS01000192.1 GCA_003477045.1 Candidatus Delongbacteria bacterium | reverse complement strand
AGGTGAAGTTGAGATCACAGACCTGATAAAAACTTATCTTGATGAAAATAAATTGAGCGTAGCAAAGATCGGAAGAGGGATAGCATGGCTTGACAGCGGCACACCTGATTCTCTTCTCGATGCAAGCACATTCATAGCCTCGATTGAACAGAGGCAGGGACTTAAGATCGGATGCATAGAAGAAGCAGNNAGCAGCATATCAGATGGGATTTATCAATAAGGCGGGACTAAAGAAAGTAATTGAAACTATGCCTAATTCGTATTATAGAAATTATCTTGAAAAAGTAATAAATATTTATAAATAATTTACAAGTCAAACAAAGCTGTTAATATGTTCATCTCAGCTTGAGTAAACACGGTTAAGTAATTATGGTGTACTAATTTACGTAGTTTTATCCCTAAATTATTGTCTAACTTTCTGATTGATTATAACATTTTTATTATGCCATATGTAAACTTTAACTTCTCTTAAATGTTTATACATATTCTTAGAAATTTCGTTTTTTAATTTATAAATTTCGCTTCCTTGAATGTTCATACCTAGTATATAAACACCTGTATTTTGTATGCAATTTTCAGGAATATTTCTAGAAAAAAAATTATCAAATCCTGTCAGATTTTCAATTAATCTGTCATCAATTTTCTGCCATGTTCTGAAATCTATTGAATATTTATTCTTGTCCGGCTGGATGACATTATTTGTTACGATATTGTCTCCAGGTTTAATGTATAGAATCCCTGAATATTTGTTTTTATAGTATAGAATCCCTTCATTATTATCCCAGAAATAATCTTTCGGTAAAGACCTTATAGAGTCAGGATAAAAACCCGGATCGTTAGAGGGATTCAATTCTCCGCCATTTAATATCCTTCCCGCATGATTTATATGAAATTCGCTCGTATTATTGTTTCTAAGTATATTATTGGTAATCGTATCCATCCTTGAGTTCTGCAGATAAATTCCTCCCCCGCTATTCTCAACAATATTGCTGTCAACCTTGAAATGGAAAGAGAATTCATCAAGATAAATGCCGTTTGAACCGTAATTCTGACCTTCTGTTCCGCTTGCGTTTCCATATACATTTTTGATCTTATTCCCTTTTATTAGTTTGTTACCGTCAAAATTATGATACGAGTAGATACCGCCCCCGTCTGATAGCGCCTGCATGGCATTTTCTATAGAATTATCCACAACTTTTGAACCCGAACCGTTGAATATTCTTATTCCGCAGTAACCGGTGTTTCTAACTGAGTTATTTGTGATAAGGCTATTATTTCCGATAATTTCTATGCCATTAAGATTATTGAATTCTTTACTTTCACATCCCAGAGTCATACCGATCGAGTCAATTATATTATCTTCGACACTGATCCTGTCTCCGGTCATCCTTATACCGAATGACCTCATGTTATCAATATGATTGTTTTTGATCAGGCAATCATTTACAAATGTTTTCTTATTTATTATTCCGTAAACCGAATTTCTGAAAGTACAGTTACTTATTTCAAGTTCAAATGAATTTTCAAGTTTTATTCCGTACTTTGCATTCCTGAATTCCAGACCTTTAACAACGACACCTTTCCTTCTTTTTATATCAATCCCCGCATTATCATCTTCACGGTTGCTTGAAACATAAATAGTGCACTTGTTCTTATCCGTATTGAAATACAATACACCATTCGTCTCATCGTAATACCATTCATTCGAGTGATCCAAAGCTTTCATGCTTCTTTGAACAAAATAACCGTTATTCTTCCTAAACGGATTTTGCGGCTTTTCTTCAAAAATGAACTGACCGCCGGTATTGCTAAACTTCAAAACCTCATAACGCCATTGCTGTGTTCTTGTAATTATCTCTGCATTTCCCCAGTTATAGTTATTAGAATAATCATAAAATATTTTACGGGGATCCTTAACATCGACGCTGTCAATTTTAAAATATCCCGCATAAGAATTTTTCATACCTGTAATAACCGTTTCATCAGCATCAGGCTCTATCGACAATGTAAGCATAAAATCATCTGCGTAAACATTCTCCACGCACTCCAGATCTTTTATAAATTTCTTGTAGAATTTTACACCCTTAATAACTTCAAAGTCTTTCCATGAACTTTTATCAAATTCGAAATGATAAATACTCCCGTCAATAATTGGTTTAGGCTGAAGAGGATCTCCAAACGAAGTGAAAGTAATATGGTTCAATCCGCTCTTAAAATAATTAATGTGCGTAAAAAATCTTTCGCCGCGCCTGAAAAGGATCGAATCCCCTGAAACAAGTCTTGAAGCTATAAGGTCATTTATCTCATTCGGGCGGATATCATATTTTCCATGACCGATATCGTTTTCAGACATGTAATATGCGGCTGAATGTACGATTCCAATGATCGAAACCAGAATAATAAAAGAAAATCTCATACTATTTTGTCTGCGCCTCTTCTTTGATCTGAGATACAGCAACCACATAATAAAACTTCCTTGTACCAATATAGTTGTAGCTCCAGCTTGCTCCGACGAAAACTCCTTCCCTGCTGATATCCGTATATGCACCGTATGGTTCTTCACAGGAGAATATCTTGTACGAAGTCGCGCCTGATACAGCATCCCAAGTCAGAGTTATTACTGAACCCGCCGGCGAAACGGTGACATTCTGCGGAGGATATATACTGCCGATAAACATTATTCTCTCACCGGAGAAAGCCGAGCCGGAAAAGGCATGATCAACTGCCTGAACGCTCCAGTAATATGCGCCTTCAGGGAGGTTTTTTATCGTGTATGAATTCTTACTGCCTGTATTACCTAAGCTGACAATTTTTTTGTAGCCATTAGTTATATTGCTCATCGGACTCTTCTTATTCCCTGTCAGAGGAGTCGTGCCGATGTATAAATTATACGAAAGTCCGTTCTGCGAAGTTTCTGCGTCCGTCGCTTTGTCCCATGAGAAAGTCAGGTTGTTTTCGGCTTGCACTGCTGACAGATTTGAAGGTGCGAGCGGCTTCGTATTTGGCACGCCAGAATTGTTCCGGTATATCATTGAAATTCGCTCTGAACCAGTATATCCCGTCAATAAGATATCAAGATCGCCGTCGTTGTCGTAATCGCCCCATGATACGGAAGAAACATATACGCCGGTAAGTCCCGCATTTATGTCTGTAAATACACCCGAATCATTCCTGTATATTTTTGAAACGCTGCCTGAAGTTGTTAATCCCGTCAATAAAATATCGAGATCGCCGTCATTATCGTAATCGCCCCATGCTACGGAACCATATTGGAGTCCTGTTAAGCCTGAGTCTATATCTGTAAAAGTCTGGGAAGTAGTTGCTGTATAACCTGCCACCCAGTTTGATGTAGTGCCGGTTAGAGCAAAATTCTGAAGAGCGCCGGTATAATTATGACCCGTTAAGTCTGGTAGAGTTGTAACGCCCGGGTTGCTGCCCCCTGCCACTCCCTGGTTGAAACTGTACAAAGCAACCAATCCGGTTTCTGTTCCTGTAAGAGGAGAGCGCATGTTCCCGCTTATCTGCTCAATTGTTCTGGCCGTATTCCAAAGCCGCATTTCATCAATAGTTCCTGACCATCTCACATACGGGATAGCTATGTTCACTGTTTCACCGATACGCATATTCGTACTTGAGTTAATTGTATTATAGTTGAGGGTACCGCTGATATCGAGAGCCCCCGAAATATAGATCTTAGTATTATTTGTTCCCGCTTTAAAGACCACAGCTATATGCGTCCATGTATTTAAGGGAATTATTCCGTTCGAGGTAATTACATCAGAACCGTTGCCGCTTATAAATAATTTTTGATCAGGATTCCTTGTGATCATGAAATTCGAGGCTGAACCAGACCCATGGGAATATTTTGAAGCAATTACCCTGTAATTTATATTTGATGTAGGATAGATCCATGCTTCTACGGTGATATCCTGAGTCGTGGTAGCTGTCGTAATCGTACTGCTTATATCTACGATATCATCCGCGCCGTCAAAAGCAAGCCCGTTGCCGAATTGCGAAAACAACTGAACCATAAAGCTCAATATAACAACGAACATTACTTTCTTCATCATCACCCTCTCCATAATTTTACTTCAGCATCATCATTT
>DMTS01000108.1 GCA_003477045.1 Candidatus Delongbacteria bacterium | reverse complement strand
ATCTCTTCAAGTTCTTTTCGTATTTCCTGGTTCTCTTTTTTCAGCATTTCAATTTCTTCATTTGTTGATTTGTCCAGCTCTTTGACTGCTTCAACAAGCACTGCACTAACCTTATCATATGCAACGGCTTTAAAGCCTTTTTCATCAGTGGAGACTAATTCGCTGTAAACTTCTTCCAGTTCCTGAGCTATGAATCCGATATGTTTTCCGCGGTTCGGGATTAAATCCAAATCTTCATTCCTGTCATATCTTACACCACGCATTTTTCTTAGATTTGACAACGGATTCTCAAGAGTCGTAATATTTTTCTTGAATCTTTTGTCAGATGATGTCAACCAGCTGTAACCCGTTTCAACTCGTCCGTTTCCGCTATAAACATCCAGCTTTTGTGAAGGTGTCGTACTTCCAATTCCTACATACCCTGTATAGAGTATTTGAAAAATATCAGTAGCTGTTGAAAGTTCATCTGCACTGTAACCGAATTTTAAATTACCTCCGGTATTGTAAATTCTCCAGTCTCTATATGTCGCGCCTGTACGGAATAACTCGATACCTGAAATTGTCGGAGATGTCGATGTTATTCTTAAATAGTTATCCCCTGCAGCTGTAGTATTGATCTTTCCTGCTGTCAATGTACCGTCAACTCCAGCATCCCCGTTTACATCCAATCCTGCAACAGTAGCAAGAAATTTGACATCAAAATCGCCGTTTATCTTCACCAGATCGGCGTCAAAATCACCGTAAATAAGCGGGCTTGCCGTGGTTGAGTTATCTATATAAAGTTTATACGAACCTGTTTCACTGTAACCCGCCTGATTTCCAAGAAATACATTACCGGTACCAGTCGCATTGCTGTATCCTGCCTGATATCCTAAATTAGTATTATTTGAACCGGTAGTAGTTGAATAACCGCTCTGAGATCCAAAATATGAGTTATTGCTGTAAGTGTTCGAAGATACTGCAGTTCCATACCCCGCACGGTAACCAAATAATGAATTTGAAGAACCCGACGAGTAATTCCATTTACCGCTCTCTGCTCCAAAACAGGAATTATAATTTCCGCTCTGATTTGCAGTATTTACATCATGACCCATGACGGTATTGTAGTCACCAGTTGTATTGCTAAATCCTGAATTTCTTCCGAAATAGGAGTTTCCGTAACCTTCCGTATTTGCACCGCCACTTGCTTCGCCAATAAATGTATTACCCCAACCAGTACTGTTGCCCATTCCGGCCTCATAACCAATAAAAACATTTCTGGAACCTGATGTATTGAACCAACCAGCCGTATATCCTAGAAAAACATTGAAATCTCCGTCATAATTATTATATCCTGAACTATTCCCCATGAAAACATTATAGCGTCCATTATAATTTTTATATCCGGATTCCTGACCTATAAAACAGTTGTTATATCCAGTTAGATTTGAGTATCCTGATTTGTATCCTATGAACACATTAGATGCTCCGGATGTATTTGTAAATCCGCTTTCGTTACCGACAAAAACATTGTTCTCACCGCTTGTATCATTTAATGGAATAGTTTGAATTCCGGTATTTAATCCCAGAAATATGTTTTCTGGGCTGAAATCAGTATATCTGTTACCACCGCTCTCGCGCATAGTTGCCGATCCCAACGAAACATCGAACAAGTCAGTATACAATCCTTTTTTCGCTGATGTCGTACTTACGCTGAATTTTCTCGAAAGAGCCTTTGAATCATCAATTACAGCCTTGATCTCAGTCGTGCTTATTACCATCAGCGTATCGCCAAGATTCATAACGGCTATTCCGTCTGTTGATACATCGAACACTTTGTTGTTTGCTGAATCCTTCACTTCAAAAAGCGTTTCGGCATATCCAACTATAGCTAAAATGGCTATCAGCAACAATATTTTTCTCATATCTCCTCCGATCTAACTCATTTTTTTTATTCCCAAGCGAACCAATCCGTCTTAAGATTCTGCCCCCATGTTTTTATTGTCGAATCAACTCTGCAGATCAGTACGACACAATTTGTTGTAGTTATATTCCTGACAGTCACTGAGTAGATATCATTTATTCCACTCTCATTAACCGGGGTAACATTTATCTTGGGGATTGACGAGAAAGCTGTAGGAAATGTCAGAGTCACAGCCTTATAATCTGCACTTGAATTGGTACCAATTGTTAATATACCTGCCTGTGTCATCCCGATCGAAGTTCCTCCCTGTATCTGAAGTGTCCCGTCAACATAAGCATTTTTCGCTACCCACAGCGCATCATTTACTGCAAAAGCAAGGCTTTTGGTTGTGGAACCTGTTGCTCCCTGATAAACATAATTGGTTGGCGTAGTACCAGTTCCCGGATTTATGGCAATATTAAAATATGTTCCGTTAACAGTAGCATTGCTTGTAAATGTTGCATTCCCTGTCGATGTAAAAGTTCCACCAACTGAAGTATTACCTGTTACACTAAGAGTTCCGTTAACAGTAAGAGCATTTGTTGAAAAATCGCCATAGATCAGTGGATTAGCTGTGCTTGAATTATCAATGTATAATTTATTTGATCCTGCTTCGCTATATCCGGATTGATAACCTAGAAATACATTTCCTGAGGAAATGCCCGATGTTGAATATCCGGACTGATAGCCCAACATAACATTATTACTTCCTGATGACAGATAATTTCCGGCATAGCCTCCGAACAGGCAGTTATAGTTATATGTGTATGAAGAACTTCCATGTCCGGCATCGTATCCCATAATTGTATTCCCATGACCATCCTTTACATATACTCCGGCCTGAAAACCAAACATACAATTACCTATACCTACACCAATATTATTTCCTGAATATTGACCGTAAAACGAATTGTATCCTCCCGTTGAGTTACCGTATCCACTTCTGTACCCCATAAAAGTATTACACTCTCCGTTTGAAAGAGCACCTGCTTCATGCCCTACAAATGTATTGGAATGTTTATTTGTTGTATAACCAGCCATAGTACCAACGAATACATTGTGTCCGCCACTAATATTTGAATATCCGGCTTGAGGACCAATAAATACATTACTGTATCCTGTACCATTTGTTAAACCTGCATCATTACCTATGAAAACATTTGAGGTTCCTGTTGTCGTTTGACCGGCATTTAATCCCAAAAACATATTTGCTGGGCTGAAATCAGCATATCTACCTCCATCAAGACCTCCGCGCATTGTAGCCGATCCCAAATCGACCTCGAAAAGATCAGTGTAGATACCTTTTTTAGCTGATGTCGTACTTACGCTGAATTTTCTCGAAAGAGCCTTGGAATCATCAATTACAGCCTTGATCTCAGTCGTGCTTATTACCATCAGCGTATCGCCAAGATTCATAACGGCAATTCCGTCGGTTGATACATCGAACACTTTGTTATTTGCCGAATCTTTGACCTCGAAAAGGGTTTCTGCCTGCAATGACATAATTATTGACAGGATCGCAATTGTTTTCTTCAACATTCTCTCCTCCTCGAAAAAATATATCTACTTCTTTATTAGTTCTCTCAATTCTTTTATCTGTAATTTGAGTTCATCTATTTCTGTCTGCTGTTCTTTGATCGCCTGAATTGCTACAACGCTCAAACCGGCATAATCCATCGTATAGGTATCAGCTTCATCGTTGTAATTAACAAACTCTGGAAACAGCTCTTTAACATCCTGCGCTACTAAACCGATATATCTTTTTTCACCTTCTTTTTGATTTATAAAATTATACCTCACAGGCTGCAATTTCATCACCTTGTCTGTGATTCCGGTAATATTTTCCAGATTTTTCTTTAATTTCAGGTCTGAAATGTATGAATAAGCTCCGGAAGTAATGTCCCATTCGCCTCTATAGTTCGTATTGTAAAAAAGTCCCAATTCATAAGTTGAATATTGATAAAGATGCCAGCTGTTGGTGCCTGAAGAATTTTGTATATATAATCCGTTTGATGTTGATGTCGGATGGACTACTGAAACGTTGTTTGCAGTAAACACTAAATCTGTATTGGGAAAAGTACCTTTTATTAGGGGTGTATTTGTGCTTGAATTTGCTATGTATAGCTTATTTGAAACACTTCCGCATGAAGTACCTGAGTTCGAACCGATGAATACATTACCGTCGCCTGTTCTTAAAGTGGCGTAATTTCTTCCGGCATAACAACCGATAAATGTGTTATTATCTCCTGTAAAATATTCTCCGGCGTGAGAGCCCATGAGGGTATTACCGTAATTAGCTCCTATATTGAATCCGCAGTCTGCGCCTACGGCCGTGTTATAGTTCCCTGTAGAAGTAATACCGGAATTGTAACCTAAAAATGTATTGTAACCCCCAGCCGAGTTTGCTTGACCGGACTGAGACCCTACAAATGTATTTTTCGGTCCTGTTGAATTGTTTTGTCCGGCTTTATCACCGACAAAAAGATTAAAATATCCTGTAACATTATCTCTTCCGCTCTCATTTCCTACAAAAATGTTAAATTTACCCTCCCAGGTTGTCTGATCACCTGCATTAAACGGATTTGGGTTCGGGACAGTATTTTGACCGGAATTTAATCCGAGAAAGAGGTTTAGAGGGCTAAAATCTGTGTATTTTCCGTCTATACTGCTCATATTAGTATAATCTGAACCTATCTCAAGAGCATTTGCGAGTCCTTTTTTAGCGGAAGTTGTTGTAACACTGAATGTCCTTGAAAGAGCTTTTGTACCATCGCTGATGTTTACTTTTACAGCACTCGGACTTATTACCATCAAAGTGTCACCCAGATTCAATACTCTGAGTCCGTCAGTAGATATATCCAAAACTTTGTTGTTCGAGGCATCTTTAACCTCGAAGAGTGTTTCTGAAATTAAAATTGTAACTGCTGTGAGTAAAATAATTATTGTACGTTTCATTAAACCCTCCGTTTAAACTCTTAAAATTATTTATCCAAAAGTTTTTGAACAAGCTCTTCAAGCCTTTCAATTCTTTTCTGTTGCTCTTTTATAGCCTGAATCGCCACTACACTCAATCCTGCATAGTCCAAAGTGTATGTGTCTGATTCTTCATTGTAGTTGACAAATTCAGGAAACAATTTTTCCACATCCTGAGCTATCAGACCTAAATATTTTTTTTCTTCGTCTTTCTGACTGATAAAATTATAACTTACGGGCTGAAGCTTCATTACTCTATCAGACAAATTTTTAAGATTCTCAATATTTTTTTTCAGCTTTCTGTCCGATACTGAAGTATATACACCTGTTGTTATATTGTAGGAGCCTCTTAATCCTGTATTATAATACAAACCCAACTCGTCATCTGTCTGTTGATAAAAATGCCAGGAATCAGTATTTAAATTGTATGAAGACTGTATTTTTAGTCCATTTGTGGTTTCGCCCATGGGATGGACTACTGAAACGATGCTTGAAGTAAAAGCAAGATCCGTATTCGGGAATGTTCCTTTTATGATCGGTGTGGATGTATTTGAATTAGAAATATAAAGTTTATTTGAGCCTGTTTCATTATAGCCGGACTGATAACCGAGAAAAACATTACCTGAACCGGTCAGGTTGTTGTATCCTGTTTCCGCTCCCAGAACAACATTGTGGTTTCCTGTTGTGTTACGATACATCGCTAAACTGCCTACCAGAGCATTTGCACCTGTGGTACTTGCGTTACCTGCATATCCTCCGACAAATACATTCTGGCTTGAACCTGTAAAGGCCTCCCCGGCCTCGTTACCTATACAGACATTGTCATAGCCGTCAAGGTTGCTGTAGCCTGATCTTGTGCCTATAAATATATTCATACTTCCAAATGGAGGAAGGTCATCAGAATCAGTATTATATCCTGCATAACTGCCTATGAAAATGTTGTCACTGGAATGGATATTTTTATTACCGGCATTAAATCCCATAAAAATATTGTCGCTACCTATCTCGTTTAATACTCCTGCATAGTTGCCCATGAAGACGTTATTTATTCCCCATGAATATGTGTAGTTTATTTCAGTGTTCACCCCTGCTTGTAATCCCAGAAAAAGATTGTCTGGACTGAAATTTGTGTATCTTTGTCCCAGGTCGCCTTCTCTCATAGTTGTTGATTCAGTGCCAACTTCAAGTACACTAGTAAAACCTTTTTTTGATGTTGCAGTGGTCACGCTGAAAGTTCTCGACAGCGCTTTACCTGCACTGTTATCAAGATTTACTTTTACAGCGCTCGGACTTATTACCATCAGGGTATCCCCAAGATTCATTACTCTGAGCCCGTCAGTGGATATATCCAAAACTTTGTTGTTTGAAGCATCCTTGACTTCAAAGAGTGTTTCTGAATTCAAAAACAAAACTGCAGTAAGCAAAATAAAAAATATTCTTCTCATAAAACCCTCCTTTTAAACCATAACGACTATTTCTCCAAAAGCTTTTGAACAAGCTCTTCGAGTTTTTCGATTCTATTTTCTTGTTGATCTATGAGCAATTTCTGCTCTTTTATAGCCTGAATTGCCACCACGCTCAATCCGGCATAATCCACCGAATATGAATTATCTTCATCATTGAAAAACACGAATTCAGGAAATATTTTATTCAGATCCTCAGCTATCAGACCTATATATTTCAAATCTCCGCTTTTTTGAGTCGTAAAATTATATCTCTTGGGGTTAAGCTTCATAACTTTGTCTGTTACCAATTCGATATCTTCAACACTGTTTTTCGCTTCTTTTGCATATGGAGTATATACACCTGTAGTTGAATTCCAGAATCCTCTCTGAATTCCGTTGTAATACAAATATAATCCGCCTGTTGAGTATTGGTAAAAATGCCAATTGTTGGAATATGATGCATTTTTTATATAAAGCCCGTTTGAAATACCCGATGTGTGGTTTACAGTAACAGTGTTTGCAGTAAAAGTAAGATCCGTATTGGGAAAAGTTCCTCCGATCAGGGGGGTCGATGTGCTTGAATTTGCAATGTACAGCTTGTTCGAACCCGTTTCAGAGAATCCGGCTTCGTAGCCTATCAACACATTCCCAACGCCTGCCTGATTTGAATATCCGGCTCTGAAACCAAGACTTACATTATTGCTTCCGGCTCGTATATTGTATCCAGCTCTGTCACCCAGCATAAGATTTGATGATCCGCTTGTAGTGTAGGCTCCTGAAAGGTAACCGAGATATGTATTACTGGATCCTGTTCCTGAACCGTTACCACCTGATGAAGACCCGATGAATGTATTGGCTGAACCATTATTGTTCTGGCCTGAAAGAGTTCCAATAAATGTGTTGTCTCCGCCATCTGCGCTATAGGCACCACTGCTTTTACCGATATACACATTATGAGTGCTGTTCGTTGCATACCGTCCGGCACTTTCACCTAAGAAAGTATTTGACCATCCGTAGTAACTGAAATCATCGACACCAACTGTACCGTTACCGGCATAATTTCCGAGCATTACATTGTATTTACCTGGTCCTATCGAGGCTCCTGCTTCCAGTCCCATAAAAATATTAAGCGGACTGAAATTAGTATATTCTCCGTCAGGAGCGCTCATTGTTGTTGAACTTGTACCCACTTCTAGAGCATTTATCAGTCCTTTCCCCTTTGCTGAAGTTGTTGTCACGCTGAAAGTCCTTGATAGAGCTTTGTTCGCACTCTCTCTAATATTGGCTTTTATGGCTGAAGAGCTTATCACCATAAGTGTATCCCCAAGATTCATTACTCTGAGTCCGTCTGTAGAAACATCAAGAACCTTGTTGTTTGAGGCATCCTTGACTTCGAAGAGCGTTTCGCATACCAGGCTTGCCGATAACGCGATAAGTATAATGGCGATCATTTTTTTTAAGAACAGCATATTCTCCTCCTCACTTTCTAAAACAATGAGATAAATATAACAAGATATAGATTACTAAAATGTGACGCAGACCACTATTTTGAATTAATTTTCTCAAAAACTTCGGTCCCTTTTTCAATGTACTCCGAAAATCCGATCTCTTTTGCGGCTTTCAAACCCTGATCGACATATTGCAAAGCAGCAGCATTTTCGCCTTTTATAAAATAAAGATCGGATAATTCGATCATGCCTTCTGCAACTAAATGCCTGAATCCATAATCTTCAGCAATTTTTATACCCTTTAAGAAATTTTGTTCAGACTTGTCAAATAATTCCTGAATCTTGTAAACATGTCCGAGGTTAACTGAAGCTGCGGCCATTGTGTTGTGATCATTTAGTTCGCTGCTTAGAGAAAAACTTTTTTTATGGTAAGTAACTGCTTTTTTATAGTTCTTCAGATCTTTATACAGAAAACCCATGTTATTGAGTATCTGAGCCAGATCCAGTCTCAATCCCAGCTCTTCGCTCAGTTTAAGTTTCAATTCATAATATTCTTTTGCTTTCTGTAGGTTTCCTGTCATGTGATAAACTATTCCTATATTGCCGACCGCGCCCGCTTTATCTATCTTCAGATTCAGATCTTCCGTCAGTTTGAGCTGTTTGTTATAATAATCCAGCGCTTTCTCGAAATTCCCTGCATAATCGTTGGCAATACCGAGGTCGCCGAATATTTTTGCTCTTATTTTATCTCTCTCGTACCTGTCCTGAATTTTTGCCGAATTCTCGAGAGCCTGTTCATAAAAATTTATAGCCTGATCGAACCGCCCTGACATAAAGTAATTTTTACCTATGTTTAAAAGACATAAGGATGTTTTATATTGCAGTTCAAGATTGCTTAATATCTTAATTGCATTATGAAGAAGAGCTATTGATTCATCGTATTTCCCTTTATGGCTCAGAATAAGGCTCTGTTCTATCATAGACATTGATAACAGCCTGTTATCGCCGAGTTTTTCTGTCATCCCGTAAACTGAATCCATTATTTCAGAGCTTTTCTGGATATTCTGCAATATTGCAAAATAAAAATGGAATCTCTCAAAATTTATTTCAATATAGCATTTGATCTGATCGGGATCGATATTTGAGGCAGCTTTTACCCATCCATCTTCGTTAATGCCATTTTTAGCAGATATAAAATATTCAGCTTTATCGAAATGCTTTAAAGCCTGTTCGTTATGATAATTTTCTTTAGCCTGGTAACCCGCTTTTTTGTGGTAATCTAAAGCCTTATTTGTGTTTTCGGCATTCTCAAAATGATATGCGAGAACCGGATAATACTTGTCCAGCGAATCAGTATGAATTTTTTCTATCGCCAATCCTATCTGCTCATGTATGTCCCTCAGGATCTTCTTTAGCTGTATATCGTAGATCACATCTCTTATAACACCGAATTTAAAAAGATAACTGATCTCCGTAAAAAGGATAATTATATCTTCGTTTTCAAGTTCGACGAGAAATTTTTCAATATTTTTGTACTTACTTCTGAACAAATAAGAAAGCAGATCGACAGGGATCTCATTTCCAATGCAGGCCGCTGTTTTTAAAAGTTCTTTCAAATTCGACTCAAGCTTATCGATCCTTGCCAGTATGATCTGATTGATGCCGTTCGGCAGGCTTGAGACATCTATTATTCTGTTCTTTGAATCTAAAACTTTGTTCTCTTTGATATAGATCACCATCTGTTCAAGAAAGAGAGGATTCCTTCTACTTTTGTCATCAAGTGCTGAGATCGTTTCTTTTGGAACTGTTTTAAGTTTCAGCCTGTCTTTTACAAGTTCTTTAAATTCTGATTTATTAAGCGGTTTGACAGGCACCCTTTTCTTTTTTACAAATCCGAAATCGTAAGCATCTCCGTTATCTTTATACCGGCAATTGAAGATTATCGCAAATTGACATTTATTTAAAGCTATAGCTAATCTTGAATACAGCTTAAGAGAATCGCTGTCAAGATAACTTGCGTTGTCAACTTCGAAAACAAGAGGAGAGTATTCGCAGAAAGTTTTAAAAAAATATATTAAGCTCAGAGTTACAGAATTCTGTCTTTCATTTGGTTCTTCTGCCAGTATATCCGGATTTGTAACTTTCAGATCCAGAAAATATGACAGATAGCCTCTGTAATTTTGAAGATTATCCCTGATATCTTTGCTTTTTATCAGGCTCAATATCCTATTTAATTTCTTTTCATACTTTTCAGCATTAAGCAGGTCTGAATTTTCTTCAAAATCAAAAAATCTATGGAAAAAATATTTAAAAGGATTGTAGGGCTCACGAATAATTTCTTCGCAGGAAAAATAGAACCAGTTCATTTTGCTTTCGGTCGTATCTTTTTCTTTTGTAAACTCCTGCCTTATCTGATTTGTAAGTCTGGACTTTCCAATACCCGGTTCACCGTCAATATATATAACTCCGCAGTTCTTTCCGGAAAATAAAGGTGTTATGAATTTTCTTAACTTCTCTTTTTCCTTCTCTCTGCCGATAAAGTTCCCTTTAAAGAATATGTCCTTCACCTCAGCTTTAGCTTTCAGAATATAAGTTGGGATCAATCCCTCTCTGCCTTTATACAAAATATCAGCTAGGTGTTCTAAAATAAAACCTTCGCTCATAGAAAGCTCTCTATCTGTAAGTATCTGACCCCATTCCGCTTTCATCATGAACCTTGCGCTCTGGTTTACTGTGTTTCCCAAGCATGTAAATTCGTTTCTCAGATCTGAACCGTTAAAGCCGCAGTAAACCACTCCCTTCGCAAGACCGGCTCTGAGTTTTAGGCCATAATCTACTGAGTCTTCAAAAAGTTTGAGCGTAAAAGTAAGGGCTCTGTAGGCGTTATTCTCATAGGAGATCGGGGCACCGAAGAACAGAAGAATATTTCCTCCCTTATCTCCGAAATCCAGAACGGGATGTGAAGCTCCGTAAGTTTCCTTGAGTTCATAAAGAAGCTTCATCAGCTTTTCTAATATCCCGTCGCCTTCAAAAGAAATAAAGACGGAAATAATGTCCCTGAATTCGCCGACAGGAAACTCAGATTCCAGCTTACCTGAAAGCCTGTAAATATATTTTTTGTCAAATTCAGTTGCCGCGTATTGAATTATCCGAGGATTTATCCTGCCTGTCCGGACAGCTCTATAAAACTTCTGCCCGTAAAGTTCCGATCCTGTTGTCTCTTCAAGATAGCCTGAAATGAACGGATAAATAGTTTCGGACAGCCATATTTCACCTTTTTGGGCATTATGCTCGGCCATTGCGCATAGATCGACAGCGCTTCCGCTGAAATAATACGTTTTCTCGTCTTCGCTGCCAACGATACCGCAGCTGCATTCCCCATAAGCGAGCCCAACTTTAACGCCGAATTCAAAATCACCGAATTTTGATTTAAAAATATTGTTTTCTGCAAAAAATCTGTTAGTAATCACGGCTGAATCAAGAACGTTCGCCGCTGTCTTTATAGGATCTTCACCTTCGTCGAACAGCGCAGTAAATGCGTCACCGGCATATTTTGTAACATAGCCGCCCCTGTTATAAACCGCTGAAACCGTAGTGTCAAATAGATATCTGAGTATATCCGACAAAACTTCTGCGCCTTCCTGACCGTGCTTCATCAAGGCTTCGGTTGTTTTTGTAAAACCTGAAACATCAACGAACATAGAGAAACACTTATATGTATCTTTATGCTTGCCGGACATCAGATTTCTGACTACTCTCTCAGGGACCAGATTACGCATCACTCTCTCCGGAAAAATTATAACTCGGCAGTTCCTGACCCGCATTGCACCCGCGCGGGTAAAGTTACATTACAATTAATTTATAATATAAAGTAATTAAATACAAGAAAAATATTGTTAATGATTTTACATCAGACCGTTATGTCCTGAAGCTTAAGCTGAATGTAGGAATTGCCGTTCCACACATTCTCTTCGATGTAATACGCTATTTTCAAATTTGACCTGATCTCGCTAATCTTATCATACTTGTCGGCCATATTGAACCCGATCGCTTCGAATATTCTGTCATTCTGCTTCAGTTTAAGTTTAAGATGATTTTCTTTTACTTTCTGCTTTTTATAATATCCGTCGGATTTATTGCCGACTATTTTGATCTCGCCCGATATCTCAATATTATCGGAAGCGAAGACCGGCTGTTCGTTTGATGTGCCGAACGGTTCGAACATGTTGAGTTTTTCAATAAGTTCCGAATTAATGTCTTCAAATTTTATTTCCAGATCGATCTTCAAAAGCTGATCAAAATCTTTAACCGGAATATTTGTTTTTATTATTTCATTAAATTTTGATTTGAAAGCCGGTATATTCTTGCTGTCGATCTCGAACCCCGCTGCGTAGTCATGGCCTCCGAAATTTTCCTGTTCAAGAAGGTTAAGCTTATAACATTCGGTAAGCACATCATAAATGTTTACGCCCGGAATACTCCTGCAGGAACCTTTCCCGACCCCGTTGTTTATAGAAATTACAACACTTGGCCGGTAATATTTCTCGACCAGCCTTGAAGCAACAATTCCGATAACACCCACATGCCAGTTTTCATTTGAAACGACAATTGCCTTATCATGGACAGGGTCAAAATGATCCTGATCTTCAATTATTCTTATAGCTTCCGCCAGCGTGTCGGTATCGAATTCGCGCCTTCTTTTATTTTCTGTTTCAAGCTCTTCCACTATCTGAGCGGCCTCAACAGGATCATTGCTTAAAAGAAGCTTAACTGCCCTGTTGGCATCACCCATTCTTCCAACCGCATTCAGTCTCGGGGCAAGCCCGAAAAGTATGTTGCTTACCTTAATTTTCTTCTGATAAAAATTCAGTTTTTTCAATAAAGCAGAAATTCCTACGTTCTTGCAGTTTTCGAGATGTCTCAATCCTTCGGAAACAATTTTTCTGTTCTCACCGATCAGAGGAACTATATCAGCTGCAGTGCCGATAGTGGCGATATCTATGAATTCGGAGATGATTTTGGGAGGCATGTCATTCTTGATTAGAACACCCTGTATCAGTTTAAAAGCCACACCGACTCCCGCAAGATGCTTGTAAGGATAAGTGCAGTCGGTCCTTTTCGGATCGACTATTGCGAAAGCGCCCGGCAATTCCTTGTCCGGCTCGTGATGATCCGTGATTATCACATCAACGCCTAGAGATTTCGCGTATTCGACTTCGTTGACCGAAGTTATTCCGCAGTCAACTGTGATTATTAAAGTTATTCCGTTCTCATAAGCAGTCTTTATTCCTGCTTTGCTTAATCCGTATCCGTCCGATTCTCTGTTGGGTATTACATACTCGACCTTAAGCCCCAGCCATTTGAGGAAAAAGAGATACAACATGGCTGTAGAAGTTATTCCGTCAACATCGTAATCGCCCCATATTTCAATTTTCTCGCGGTTCACAAGAGCTTCGGTTATTCTGCTTACCGCCTTGTCCATATCCTTTAGTAAAAACGGCTCATGATAACTTGCCTTTTCAGGATAAAGAAACAGCTCGATCTCTTCCTTTGTTGCAACATTCCTGGCTGCCAAAAGTCTTATAACTGTTTCCGGCAATCCTGTCTGGTTCTTCAAATTTTCAATTAAGCTGGAGTCTAACTCATTCGGATATTCCCATTTTTTTTCCACTTCTTGCCTGTATTATATTTAAATTTAAAAAAAACATTTTAAAAGTCCCTGCTAACCTTTAACGACTTTAACTTTAAATTCCTTTAAAGTTTTTTCAAATATCTTATCATCAAAATCTTTATCGACAACCAGCTTGATAATATTTTGTTCTATTTTAACATTTCCTGCGGTTTCATGTTTTCTCAAGAACATCTGAAGCTCGTTCTTCTCTTCATCAACCCATATCCATTCAAGATATTTAACGGCTTTGTTGTCAAGCGCATCCAATGCTGCCTGAATTTCTCTTTCTTTATCCTCTTTAGGCATGTCGCTGCTTTCAATTTCCTGTATATACGCATTCGACTGATCTTCGTCTGCGGGATCCAATACTCTGTACGCATAGATATGAGCCATTCTTTTTTCGCCGTCACCTGTAGTTATCTTAACTTTCTTAGCCAGTTTTCCTTTGAGAAAAATATAGTTTGGCACATCTGTGGTGTAGTTATCGTAAATCCTCTCGGACTCTATACTGGTGCCGTCCCATGCGAAATTCATATCGTAATCAAGCGTATAATGTCTTTCTTTGTATTTTAGTTTTCCGTTCTTAGTAACCTGATCATTCCCTTTTTGAGGCTCTTCGATCATAAGATAAGAATTTTCCGAAACATTTACCCATATTTTCTGAATTGATTTATATTTCCTGAGCATATCTGAGTTTTCTTCAGCATTTTTAATAAGCTCAGGATCACCTTCGTAGCGTATTTTTTCGATCTCTATATAAAGCGTATTGAACGGTACTTTACCCATCAATACTGCAGCTAATGCCAGAGATATCAAAAAAACTATTTTTTTCATCTGCCCTTTCTATTTAAATTTACAAGCCGGTCTGTAAGCCGAATTCTGTTGTAATGGTCATTTATCTAACGCAACCTACCCTTCTTCCGGTACCTTAGCACTCGGGCGAGCAGCCCGAAACGGAAGATTTATTTGGTCTTGCGCCGGATGGGGTTTACCTTGCCGGACTTCCTTGCGGAAATCTGCGGTGCGCTCTTACCGCACCTTTTCACCCTTACTGCCAGATTAATCTGTCAGCGGTCTGCTTTCTGTTGCACTTTCCGTAGCATCGCTGCTCCCTGCCGTTAGCAGGCATCCCGCTCTATGGCGTTCGGACTTTCCTCATTCCGATCAGATCGGAACGCGACCATTCGACCGACTTATTTCAATTAGCGTCTTTTATTTCATAGAACAATATTCTGCTACAAGCATCACATTGAACTATGCTGTCGGCTCTTTTCAGTTCGGAGAGCTTCTGTGACGGAAGAACCGTGAAACAACCGCCGCAATGACCCTCGTTCGCAGGAACAACCGCAACCTGTCCCTTAGAGCCGTATATTCTCTCATACAGATTATATAAATGTTTATCGATTTTCGCAACTAAATTATTTCTTTTTTCTTCAAGTATTTTCTGTTCTTCAGCGGTTTCGGAAAGTTTCTCTTTGAGCTGATTTTTCTTCTCGTTGAGCAGTTGAACCTTTTCTGATGCAGATCTTGTTTTAACTTCAAGTATTGAACTGTTTTTAACGATATTTTCAGTCAGAGTCTTAATATTCTGTTCCTCATCCACTACCAGCTCTTCTCTGAATTCTATCTCTTTAATAAGGGCTTCATACTCCTTATTGTTGGTAACCATATTTCTCTGGTTCTTGTATTTTTCAAGCATTATCCTTGAAGATTCGATAGTGCTTTTTGATTCTTTCAGAGAATTTTCAAGTTCGGATTTAAGGTTCTCTAAACCTGCTATTTCTGAATTGTTTTCATTGATTTCGTCTGTAAGATCGTTTACGATATAGGGCAGATTACCTTTTGACTTCTCTATGGCTGATAGCTTGCTGTCAATATTCTGAAGTTCAATAAGTTTTTTAATCTTTTCTGTCATTTTTTCCTGTGTTTTGACCTGCATTTTTACTCCCGTCTATTTTAGCTGTTTCAAGCTTATTACTACATCGGTATCCGTTTCTGAATAAAAAACTGAAACAGACCCCCCGATGACTTTCTTTAGATATTCTTTTAATCCGATTTTCGCAAATTGTTCCGTAGAGTGATGAGTGGCATCAACAATATTTATATAATAAGCTGCTTCCTGATAGAAATGATGATTGAATTCAGAGGTTATAAAAACATCGGCGCCGGCCTTAAAAGCAAATTCCCATGATGCCGCTCCGCTTCCTCCGCAAACCGCAACTTTATCGATCCTGGTTTTCATGTCTTTTGCAGCAATTCTCAGGGAATCTGTTCCGAGTTTGTCTGAAACTACCGAACAAAATTCTTTAAGACTCATCTTCTTCTTGAGTTCTCCGATAGATCCGAGCCCGAAGTTATCCGAAACATCATCAGGCGGATAATTTTCTAATTCGTTCAAAGCACTTACAGGAACGAGCGGCTTGATGTTCTTTAAACCTAAAGCTTCGGCAAGAAGATAACTGACACCTTCACTCATAAGATCGTAATTTGTGTGGCATGAGATCAGTGAAATATCGTTCTTGATCAGGTATCTGATAATATCTGAATAGTATTCTCCTTCAACGAGCCCGTTCACAGGCTTCTTGAACAAAGGATGATGCGATACTATCAGGTTGCATCCTTTCTTCTTTGCCTCTTTGGCGACTTCGAGCGTAGGATTCAGCGCAGTAAGAATAGCTTTGACTTCCGAGTCTTTATCGCCAACCAGCAAGCCTGACGGGTCGTTCTTCCATTTTACCGAAGGACTGATCTTTTTATCGAGAATATTTAGTACTTCGCCTGCTCTCATTTTGTCTCCGAATTACAAAAAATGGCGCAGCATGGCGCCAAATTTGTTGTGGGGGTACAGGGACTTGAACCCCGGACCAACAGATTATGAGTCTGCTGCTCTAACCGACTGAGCTATACCCCCGGTACTGCATTTTTGCAGGATACCAAATATAATTCCGGAGACCTTGTTTGTCAAGAATTTTTAGTGTTTTATTTTCCTGTCGATTATCTCGAAAATACTGCGTACGAATCCCGCTTCTTTCCTGTTTAATTTCATTCTGCGGAAGATATGGCGGACATTTTCTCTGATCTGATTTTTATTGTCTGACTTTTCCATCAGTTTTGTCTGAATTACTTTTTCGATTATTGAAAATAATTCCTCTTTCCCTGCAACATCTATCAGGTCTTCTTTCTGTTCCTGACCTGAAGTCCGCCTTTTTGATATTTCATAAAGTGCAAGCATGACCGCGCTTGCAATATTGAGCGAAGAATATTCTTTTTCCGTCGGGATGACAACCAGCTTATCGGCAAAGTCGGTCTCTTCGTTTACAAGACCGTTGGTTTCGTTGCCGAACATGATACCTATTTTCGTATTTTCCGGAAGCTCTGAGATTTCATCAACCATCTCTTCAGGGCTGACCGATTTATAAAATCTGCGCTTTCTCGCAGTGAAGGCATAAACTACGCTCAAATCGTTCACTTCCTTCTTCAGATCATCGCTGTATCTGAGATACCTGATGTGATCCTTAGCCCCCGCGCACATAGTTAAAATTTCTTCTTCCGAGAAATTCATTTGATTTACCGATACGATATCGGTGAATCCGAAATTTTTCATTGCGCGGAGTATGGAGCCGACATTTCCCGGCGACCAGATCCTGCATAATATTATTCTGACATTCTCTTTTTTCATAAACATAAAAAAGGGCGTAAAAGAACGCCCTTTTTATTCAGCTTGTAAATTTTATAGATATTTATAGAAAGCTTTGTAAGCTTTGTATGTGTGATAAATATCCGCTTTTGAAGCTACTTCAAAAGGAGAATGCATTGACAACAGCGCAGTTCCGCAATCGACTACATCCATTCCGTATTTAGCAAGATATTTTGCTATAGTTCCGCCGCCGCCCTGATCGACTTTTCCGAGTTCTGAAGACTGCCACAGGACTTTGTCCTTGTTAAGCGCTTTTCTGAGGTCTGCCACGAATTCGGCGTGAGCTTCGTTTGATCCGCTTTTTCCGCCTGAACCGGTAAATTTGGTTACGCATACTCCGTATCCCATTTTTGCTGCGTTCATAGGCTCGTTCACGCTTTTCCATTCAGGATCGATCCCCGCGTTGACATCTGACGATAGCAGTTTTGAGTTTTCAAGCGCTTTGATAAGGGTGTTATAGTCACCCAGTCCGTAAAGGTTAAGAACATCGTTCACCATTCTTTCAACTATGTTTGAGTCAGCTCCTGCGTTACCTGCAGAACCGATCTCTTCCTTGTCAAAAAATACCATCATGATGTTTTTCTTAAATTCTTTTTCTTTCATATCGATTATCGCTTTCATACCCAGATATGCGCAGATCCTGTCATCCTGACCGTGAGCGCCGACGAAGCTTCTGTCGAATCCGATGTCTTTCGCTTCGCCCTGAGGTACAAGCTGAAGTTCAGCAGATACGAAGTCTTCTTCTTTGATGCCGTATTCTTTGTTCAGATAATCAAGTATCGCAAGTTTGATCGCGTCTTTTCCGGTTTTGAATTTGTAAGGTATCGAGCCTACAAGAATGTTCAGCTGTTCCCCTTCGATCACGGTAGCAGGAGTTTTTTTGTACTGATCTTGTGCAAGGTGTGGAAGTATGTCATTGATCGTGAAAACAAAATCATCCTGTTTTTCGCCGATTGACACATTGATTTTTTTGCCGTTTTCAGTTACGATCACTCCGTGAAGAGCTAAAGGTCTGGTCACCCACTGGTATTTTTTTATTCCGCCGTAATAATGCGTTTTCATATAGGCCATATCTTCAGATTCGTAAAGCGGGATCTGCTTCAGATCGAGCCTCGGAACATCAATGTGAGCGCCGTTAATTAATAGTCCGTCCTTAAGTGTTTTTGGATCTTTAATAACAAGCATGGCACCGCAAACTCCGTCATAGTTTATGAAAAGTTTTCTGTCGGTCTTTTTAGCTTTCTTTATATCCACGAAACCGAACTTTTTCGAAAGTTTCTCAACTGTGACCATAGCTTCTCTTTCGGTCTTGCTGTTGTTCAGGAAGCTTTTATAATCTTCCGACAATGTCATGATCTCGTCGAATTCCTTTTTCGGAATTTCTTCCCATGCGTTCTTTTTTTTGAACAGAAGTTTTTCTCCGAGTTTTTCGAGGTCGCTTTTTTTCGTTTCTGCCATTTTTTGCTCCTTCTATTTTAATTTCTTACATACAAAACAGGTTCTAAATTTAACCTTAAACTGTAAAATAGTCAACATTATTTACTTTTTCCTTGCCGGACAATCCTTGACTTTACATTCAGAGCACTTTGGCCCGATCGGTCTGCAGACGGTCTGCCCGAAAGCGACCATGAGATCGTTTATCTCGCTCCAGTACTTTCTCGGTATCTTCTCCATGAGCGCGAATTCCGTTTCTTCGGGAGTTTTTGTTGATACTACTCCCCATCGGTTCGATATTCTGTGAACATGCGTGTCAACGCAGATGGTATCCTGCCCGTAACCGAGTGAGAGCACAAGATTTGCCGTTTTTCTGCCGACTCCCTTGAAGCTCAAAAGTTTATCTAAAGAATCAGGCACTTTTGAATTGTATGCATCAATAAGAATTTGAGATGTTTCAATTATAGTTTTAGCCTTAGTTTTATAAAATCCGACCGGAAATATCAGTTTTTGAATTTCATCCTCTGAAAGTTTTATCATTTTTTCAGGAGTGTCTGCTTTCTCGAACAGCCTGTATGATGCTTTAGCTGTCACATCGTCTTTTGTGCGTAGCGATAATAATGTGCTGATAAGTACCTTGTACGGATCTTTAGTCTGAACTGAGATCAGAGTAACTATAGGCGCATTCCATTTCTTATATTCTTCCCTGAGAGTTTTTATATTTTCAATGAATTTATTTTTATCCATTTTCAAACCTTATTTGAATTTTACTGTTTAAAGTGTTAAATTTAGCTAAACTTACGGGAAAAACCAATGTCAAAAATTTATTACTTAATAATTATCCTCACTACCCTTAGTTGTTACGCTAAAGAACCTGTTTTTTCTTTCGCGGTATTTTCTGATAATCACGGAGAAGGAACTGAGCAGATAGAATTTAAAAGGATGGCGGATTGGATCGAAGCTAACAAATTCAGTTTCGTCATAGGGAACGGAGACCATGTTCAAGCTAAGACAAAAAATAATTTTATTGATTTTTTAAAAAATAATGACTGGTGGCATCGTAATTTTTATCCGACTATAGCTGATAACGAAAACGGATATTATGGTAAGAATCAGGCCGATTGGGGATCAGGGGTAAAACTATTTGATCTGACCGATATTAAATCTCGAAAAAATGTTGAATTCAATGAGAATGGTGTTGAATATCACGCTGTCATCAGTGAAAAAGGATTAAATATTCATTTCATATCGCTGCATTACCCTGATCAACCGGATATTGATTCAATAGCATTTAAAGAAAGTTCGAAAGAATATATGGTTGATATTTTGAAAAGTATTGATAAAAAAGAAAATGATATTATCATTATCGGTGCTCATTCGAGGCTCGGATACTGGCTGGATAAACTGAATATAGAACAGAAAAAGATTGTGAATGATAAAGCTGATCTTGTAATTTCGTCCACAACTCATGTATTCCATATATTTTCTGAGAACGGTGATGCCGGACCGCTGGTTCTAAATACAGGTTCAATAACCAGACCCCGACTTTGGAGTTCGCCCGGATTTCTTATGATCGATGTCTATAAAGATCCAATGGAGCTCGAAGTTTCATATATCGACTGCTCTAAAAAAGAATTCAAGCGGCCTGAACTCTATTTCAAAGCCTCAAAGATTATAAACGGGCGGATCACCAGATTCTAGAACAAGTTCCGATATTCAGATAAAAATAAGTCGTTACCATCTTTACCCGCAGGTACGGTTATGCTTCATAATAGTGATTGAATTAATTTGGAGACTTTTCTTTTAGATGAATTCGGAACGAGTGAATATTTAAGTATATTTCCTTTTTAATATCTCTGAAGTAATTATCGCGCTTCTCAATTTTATTTTTGAATC
>DMTS01000117.1 GCA_003477045.1 Candidatus Delongbacteria bacterium | reverse complement strand
TAACAGTTATTATAAAACGCCCCGTTTCAACTTGAGGCATAGATTCTTTAGGAATATTAAAAACTGTATAAATCCCTAGCAGATAAATGATCACCATGATCATATTTATCAGAACAGGATTATCAACTGATAATTTTGGCAGATTCATTATTATTCTCCGTATATTTTTACTTTGTTTCCGTGTGACAGAGTTTCTAATCCGGATACCACCAGCCTGTCGCCTATATTCAAACCTTTATCTATCAATGTTAAGTTCCCGTATTTTTTTCCCAGCTTAACTTCTTTTTTATTAATAATGCCGTCATCATAAACAACAAAAACATAATACCTCCCGAACTCTTCGATAAGGTTTTCAAAGCTGGTATAAATCATATCGTTTAATTCAACTGTTTCAATTTTTCCGTCAACCATCATGCCGGGGAGAAGTTTTTGTCCCGGATTTCCCATTTCGATTTCAACAGGATAAATTCCGGTCTCGTCAGGCTTTTTACCGGTACCTTTTACGATCCCCTTTATAACATTACCTGTTCCATTATGCGAGATTACAGCCACATTCCCTTTTTTTACATACAATATTTCGCTCTCTATCACGCCTGTTTTGATCAGAAGCTTACTGCAGTCAACAATTGATGCGACAGGCTGACCTAAACCTATGTACTGTCCTTCTTTAATGCTTATTTTTGCGATCGATCCTTCAACTGGAGAAGTAAATTTTGAGTTCTCGTAATTCATCTTTGCTTTTTCAAGATCGGCTTGCGCGCCTTCAAATGTAGCTTCTGCCTTAATTAGAGAACTAAGATCATTTATAAACTCATATTTTGAGATCTGTCCTTTCTCATATAGCTTTTCGGCTGTCTCTGCTTTAATTCTCGTTGCGTCGAGAGTCGCGGTAGCTGATTTAAGTTCGGATTTAGCCTTGTTGTAACTGATCATGTAATTCTTCGAATCAATGTCTGCTATAGGCTCTCCTTCTTTGATAATCTGACCTAATTCTTTTGCAATGCTACTAACCTTTCCTGATACCTCACTGTAAAGAATTATATCAGTTTTGCCTTCCAGTTTTCCTGTAAAATGAGCAAAAAGCTGAAGATCTCTATATTCAACGATTTCTGTTTTAACGGTTTGAATTTGCTCGTCCTGCGTTAAAAGATCAGCATCTTGCTTTTTTTCGGAAGAGCAGGAAGATAAAATAATGAGTAAACAAGCAAATATTACTAATCCTGAAATTTTTTTCACTTTAATCTCCGGTTTAATTGGTTATAACAATTCAATGAACTCTTTTTCTTCTTTCATATTTAATAGCCTCATCAACTCTGACTTTGTTTTCAACATATTATAAAATGCTGAAGTATGGTTATACTTTGCTTGAATTAGCGAAAGCCTCGCAGTATTCAATTCATCTGCCGTTGAAATACCTGATCTTGACCTTTCCAAGACACTGTAATATGTTTCCTCGGCCAGTTCAACTGCTATTTTTGTACTTAAAAGTTGTTTTGATTCAAGCGTGAGACTATAAACCGCCGAGTTTATCATTGTTCTGATTTCGTCCTTGAGCTGCATTTGCTTCAGTTCCGATTTTTTTAACTCGATTTTCGCTTTTTCAAGAGTTATGTAATTATCGTACAGTGGCAGTACCGGAATGGTAGCAGATAACGCCAACGCACCGCTGTTCTCGAATTCGTCTGCCAGATTTGTTTTTTCCCATTCTGTCGAGTATGAAAGAGACACTGTCGGCAAAAAATTCCCTTTCGCCATTTTTACTGTCTTCTCGTCAATACTTTTCGTCAGTCTTGAATTCTTGAGATCGGTGTTATTCACATAAGCGTAAGCGAGAAATTGCTCCGTCTTTGAATTTATTACATCAATTTCATATTTATTAAGTTTGTCTATCATTCCTGCGTAACTTTCACGCTCAATATTCTCAAGCTCAAAATTCTTCAGCCCTGTAAGATTAGCAAAACTGATCTTCGCAAGGTCATAGTCTTTTTCTGCATTCAGTACCGATACTTCACCTGTGGCGCGCGCTGAAGAATTTTTTAATAAATCGACTTTGGAGATCAGTCCCGTTTCATGTTTTGTAGCCGCACTGGCCTCATTATTTTTTGAAAGAGAAAGTGACTCTTTTGAAATATCAAACATCTCCTTCATTTCGAGAACATTCAAATACCCTGATTCAACCTCCGCGAGAAGCGATATCGTTTCAGCTGTAAACCCATTCCTGCTGATCTCTTCAGAATCGATGCTAATCTTATATCCGTACCACTTCTTCCCGCCTGAAAATAGAGGCTGTGAAATCTGAAAGGCGAAAGCAGTTCTGTCCTTCTGAGCAATACTTATTGAAGAAAATGCACCTGTACCGGCATCAAAAGCATAAGAATTCATATTCACTTCAGGCGTGTAAAGCATATGACTTGCCGTGAAAGTGGCTGTCGGGAAGAATCCGGATAAGCTGCTCTTAGTTGCCA
Source organism: Candidatus Delongbacteria bacterium (assembly GCA_003477045.1). Classification (GTDB taxonomy): domain Bacteria; phylum UBA4055; class UBA4055; order UBA4055; family UBA4055; genus UBA12480. The sequence goes on along the minus strand of DMTS01000117.1, from coordinate 4,604 downwards.
GTTCGCTTTTTGAAACATCCTGTTTCGCTATCTCGTACCCGTAATTTTTTTCAAGAGCAGATTTTTGAGCTTCAGCCAGACCGACTACTGCAGCATTCGTTACCGCAAACATCGTCATAAGACTGAGAAAACTAATTCGCATTAAACTCTCCATTTTGTTGTGAGATAATTTACGACGCGCTTGTATAAAACATTTGACTCAAATGTAAATAATTGTCATAATTTGTCTTCAAATAATATCTTTAAATACTGTCCGATGCCTGTAATGAAACTTTTTTGTAAATTAAATGTAAATTAATGTGCTTTTCACATTATATCTTATTATTTTTAACATAAATTCGGATCAGGAACAATGATAAAAGCTTTGATCATAGATGATGACGGGGAACTTCAGAATCTGCTGAAACAATATCTATCTTTCTATGGTATTGAAACTTTCAGCCACCTTACGGGACTGGGAGTGAAGGAAAAAATTTCAGAGGTTTCTCCTGACATTATTATTCTTGACCATATGCTACCCGGGAAAGAAGGTCTGGAAATTCTGAAAGAAATGGGAATCGCAGGTAAAAAATTGCCTGTGATAATGCTCACTGCGCGCGGAGATGAGACAGACAGAATTCTTGGATTGGAGCTTGGGGCTGATGATTATATCCCTAAACCTTTTAACCCCCGCGAGCTTACAGCGAGAATTAAAGCAGTCATGAGAAGAAATATCAATACAGACGAAGAAACATTATCAAATATTGAAGTAGATAGTATAATTCTAGATACTTCTACTTTAAGAGTTAGAAGAAATGACCTGTACGAAGAGCTTTCGCTGACAGAATTCAAAATTTTGAAATTATTGATGACAAGACCCGGAATGATCTTTTCGAGAGATGAGCTTATGAACTATACAAGAGGCAGAGATGCTACGGTTTTCGACAGAAGCATAGATATGCATATCAGTAAACTGCGTTCAAAGCTGGAATCTATAGGTGATACTAAAGAACGGATAAAAACAAGCTGGGGTTCCGGCTATTTATTCAAAAAAACGGTTTAACATATGTTCCCTAAAAAACTTACTCTTAAAATAATTGTTTCATTCCTTCTCCTGCTTCTCATTAACCATTTTTCTTTCTTCCTTATTATTAATTTTTTTAAAGCTGAACAATCAAAAAGAGATCATGATTTCTATATGACCATAAGTACTTATGCCTTCAAAGAATTCATTGACAAAAGACTGGAATTGAATTCACTCAAAGAAATTAGTTCCAGTTTACAAAACTTGAAAGCCCTTGACGACATATCTGAAAGTTATCATCTTGAGATCGTCGTCACAGACAGCAGGCTTAATATTCTTTCTAAACCTACTGGGAAAAATGAAAGCTATTATCGTACTTTTATCCTTGATAAAAATAAGATTTCAGATGCGATCAGAAGTCCATTCCCCGTTGCTATACCTTTTGAAACTAAAATCGGAGAAAAAGGATCAATATGGCTTTTTAACGATTTCTACACCCCTTCCTCAGACACGAAATTAAATTTTACGCTCTTAGCTCTCCTTTTTTTTAATATAATCGCTTTAGTACTGCTGTCCAAAAAATTGACCAAACCTATAGCTGAGTTCGATAAAGCAGTGAAGTCTATATCTGAAGGCGATTTTTCCGCCAGAGTAAAAAAAGTTTCGGATGATGAGTTCGGAAAGCTTGCGGAAACACTTAATTCAATGGCCGCAAAAATCCAGAATGTGATCAACGAGCAAAAAGAAACCTCAGCTCATATCTCGCATGAACTCCGGTCACCCCTCACAAGAATAAATGTTGCCCTGCAGCTGCTGCGTGATCTTGATGAACAAAAAAACGAGAATTCAATTCGATATATAGATGTAATTGAAAAAGAAATTATATTAATGGACAAATTAATAGACAGAATTTTAGAATATTACAGACTTGACGGTATTCCTACAGAACCTAAAGCAGAAATTAACATTATAAAAATATTGGATACTGAAGTAGGCAGTCAGCTAAATGTATTCAGACAATTATCGATAGAAGCGGTCCTGGAATATTCCAAAGAAAGCTTTACCGCATATTTATTTCCTTCTGTCAGATCTGTTTTTGAGAATATCCTGTGCAATGCGATAAAATATACACCAAAAGACGGCAAACTGGTAATATCAGAAACAAGAACTGACGACTCAATAATTCTGCGATTTGAGAACGACTTTCCTAGTCAAAAAGAAAGCTTAATATCTGAAGAAAAGCTTTTCGAACCGTTTTACAGAGGAACTAATGCGAAAAACATAAGCGGCAATGGCATGGGTTTAGCAATTGCCAAGAAAATATGCGCAAGGAATTCCTGCGGTATAAAGGCATCAATAACCGAGAATAAATTCATAATTGAAATGACAATCCCGTCTTCTTCGACTACGCATTAGAAAAAGTCGAAAATCGTTGAAGCCAGAGTTAATAAATGTAAAAGTATTCGTTTAGAATGGTTTATCTATTAAGATAATATTTAGCCGTCTCATTCATTTTATCAAGGATTATAACACCTGAAAATATCTTTATTGCCTCTTCTTTATCGCCTTTTAAGAATTTGCTTTCAGCAAGAATGTTTAGAAATACAACATTTGAGGGAAATACAGCGAGCATTTTATCAGCTGTTTTTATAGCCTGATCATACTTGTTCTGCCTGAAAAGAGCAACGGCATACCAGTAATTGGCATAATAATTATAATAATCTATCTTCATGATTTTATTCGACTGTACTTCAACTTTCTCCCAGGCGAGCTGAGCAGCATAAACAAGATTGATCGTATTCAATGCTTCGACTGAGTAAGGATAAGCAGTCAGGCTTGTTTCCAGATTTTTCAGAGCATTTGCATAATTTCCCGAAAGATAATACAGCCAGCCCAGTCTGTAATTTACGGTGTATCCGGTCGGATAATCTTTTATTACTTTACTCAGTGCGGATATAGATTTATCGTATCTCTGAGCTGTTTCATATTTGAATGAGCTTGAATAAGCCTCTTCCAGTTCTTTCTGTGTCATTTCGGCATACAGGCTGAATAAAAGCCCGATGATAAATAAACATCCTATCTTTTTCATTTTATCTCCATCTGTAATTTGCAATTATTGAATTAGTCATTATAGTATAATTCTCGAAATCCGAATAGGAAAAAGTGTAACCGAGTATCCAGTCTCCGAAAAGCTTTTTGAATATCACGCCGCCGAGGATATTCATTTTAAGCTGTGAATCATTAGTATTGAGATATCTGCCCTCGCTTGTATTGACAAGGAACATATCCCCTGTAGTATAGCTTGAAAATATATCGTATCTGTCGTTATTGTAACCTGCGGTCACTCCGTAAAGAAGCCTTATATCCGTATCATTGATATTGTCTGAAAGATCAGTCCTTGCAAGCAGTGAATCCATGCTTTCCATATCGCTTTCGTACTCAGACCCGAAATCTTTAACCAGATTGATCACTCCGCCCGCATAAATTCCTTTATAGGTAATCGCACCGTCAAATGTATATTGTAGCGATGTCATCGAATTTATACTTGTTGAGAACGGCTTACCGCTGCCCATCTGCTTAGTATCGTTTATATCATAAATGTTGTAGCTTACGCTTGATGCGTTTATGAATGTATCGGCTCTGAAAAAATCACTGAGCTGAAATCTGCTGCCCGCAGAACCTGACGCCATCCCCTGAATATAATCGTTGATCAGCCAGCTTAGTTTTGCCCCGCAGTAAAAAGAGATCTTTCTTGAATAGAGGTAATTGTACTGCCCGAACAGTTCGTACTGATTAATATCGTCATAAAATAGAAACCCGAGCTGATCGTTCATCTTCTGATCTACGCTTGTTCCCTGCATTACAAGGTTCAGATTGAATTTGTGATTTTGAGGACCGAAATTATAATTCAGGTTCAGGTTATAACCTCCGAGAAGAAGATCATTGTCGCCGTAATCGTAAAAAGAGAGAATTACATCCAGATATTTATTGTCGTCTTTAAGAAGTCTTTGACTATCCCTGTAGCCCTTATCGAACTCGTCGTTTTTGAAGCCCTCGTCCAGAGCTTTTTTGTACCAGTCTGCAGTTTTAATATAGTATCCTGTCTGCTTTAATCCCCAGCCTGCAAGGCTGTAGATCGCTTTTCTTCGATAGAAATCCTTTTCCTGCTTCAGAAATTTTTCTGCGTTTGAAGTTTTCCCGATTAGTGCGTCTGAATAGATCACTCTGTCCTGATTTATCTGTGAATTCTGCTTTTTATGAAGCTTGAGTGCATAATCATTTGCGGTTTTTATTTCTCCGGAATTTATGGATGCATTATATATTCCTGTCATGGCACCCTGGTTTCCGGGATCGACACTCTCCGCCTGAAAGTAAAGATCCAGCGCTCCCTCAAGGTTGCCTTTGTAATAGTATTCATCTCCTTTAATCAACAGAGAATCAACTTCGCTCATTGCAAAAATTGAACTTATTAGGCTCAAAATAATAACTAAAACATTTCTTTTCATATTTTCTCTAATCTGATTGTTTTATTGTTGATAATTACGGAAATTTCTTTAATTCCTTTATGATCGCAAATGACAGCTTTGGTCTGGGCAGTCAC
>DMTS01000016.1 GCA_003477045.1 Candidatus Delongbacteria bacterium | reverse complement strand
ATGGTGATCAGTTCAAGTGAAATTAAGGCTATAATTGCTGATGACACCAAAGCTTTGTCAAGGAAATTCAGCGTTACTACAACCTCCGCTAAAGGTGCAGGTAACGATGTAATGAAAGTTACGGCTGACAGTACAAGATTCTGGGTGAACGACACCGGAACGGGGTTTAAAGTAGCTACTAAAAGTCTATTAACGACAAAAGCATCTGCCGATACAAGCTTTACAAGTCTTGATCAATACAACTCACTAATCGGTCAGGGTGCAGGTATCAAGCTTGATCCATACAACGCTTACGGGAACAGATACAACACTATTATAGGCTATAAAGCAGGATTCAATACTGCCGGAACCAGGTTTGCCACTGATGCTTCATTTAATATTTTTATCGGTTACAAGAGCGGATTTAATAATACTGACGGCAGCGGGAATATTTATATTGGCAATAATACAGGTTATACAGCTACAAATGAGAATGCGAATACATTTCTTGGTACGGATGCAGGATTTAATACACAAACAAGCGCAAACACTTTTGTAGGATTCGAGTCGGGAAACGACAACACAAGCGGTTCGTCAAATACTTTCTTTGGAGCATATTCCGGAGCTTATAATACTATCGGGCATGCCAATTCATATTTCGGGAACAGTTCTGCATATAAGTTTACAGGCGGATATAATGTGATGATGGGAAACAGAACTGGTCTCTGGAACGGCAGCGGCAGCGGCGACAACAATGTTTTCATTGGATGCGAGGCCGGTGCACAAGGTACGGCGGCAGGGAACAGCATTTTCTCCGGCAGTAACAATGTCGCGATCGGTTATCAGGCAGGCCTGAGATCAGTTTACAGTGCATCTCATACCGGCTCAGGAAATGTTCAAATCGGGTATCAGGCAGGAATGAGCTCGGGCAGTTATTCGAATAGGCTGTATATTGATAATTCAAGTACAACGACTCCTCTTATTTACGGAGATTTTGCTTCCAACGCTCTAACAGTTAACGGCACTCTGACTGTAACCGGGAATGCAGCCCACAACGGGAACACTCAGTTCAAAAGCGGTACATCATTCGGAAAAGTTCAAGCCGGCGAGTTGACTGTCGGTACGGGTGGATCAGGCATTAACGCTGTCACTCTTACATTTCCTTCGTCTTTTTCGGCTGTACCAAAAGTAACTGTTACTCCAAGATGCGCTGATGGAATAACAACAGATGTATTTGTGGCTAATGTGCGGAATATTACTACAACCAACTGTGTTGTAATGATCTACAGGCTGGATTCTCCCGGCAGCAGCTGGGGTCAGAACCTTAAGATAGACTGGTATGCATGGGAATAAAACAATTTTGTAACTCGGAGGCTATATGAAAAAAATACTTATTACTTTATTATCAACAGTATTCCTGCTGCTGGCCGAAACGCTGTTCGAAGTAAAAGACTCTGCAAACAATAAGGTGCTTGATGTGTCAACCGACGGAATTGCCGTTATGAATCTGGGTGATACTCTCATGGTTATCAGCACAACAGAGATCAAGGCTGTAATTGATGACTCTAAAGCGCTCTCCAGAACATTCAGCGTCAGTACTACTTCGGCAAAGAAAGGTTTGTACACCGACCTTTTCCAGGTCGATATGGGTTCGGCAACAATGCGCGGAGGCTTTGATGGAGGCAGATATGCAGTTTTTAGTCCGGAAAATATGTTCCTGGGACTTAATGCGGGTCAATCTACTACCGGAACCTCCAATGTTTTCATAGGGAATGATGCAGGTTTCTCCAATACAACAGGACTCGCGAATGTTTTCATAGGGCACGAGGCTGGTTACAGCAGTCAGGATAAAATTAGTAATACATATGTCGGTCATGCAGCCGGAAGGGGTTCTACCGGAGGAATGAATGCGTTCTTCGGTTATGCGAGCGGATATACAAACCAAGGCGATAATAATTCTTTTTTCGGTCAGAATTCCGGGTCAATGAATGCAGCCGGTTCAAATAATTGTCTTTTCGGATATTTTACAGGTGTTGATTGTGACGGAAATTACAATACAATGATCGGTACTGAATCAGGTAAGACCAACGATACAGGTTCAGGAAATGTGTTTTTAGGATACAGATCAGGATATAATGAATTAGGGTCAAACAGGCTTTACATAGATAACTCCGAGACTTCTGCTCCGTTAATTTACGGTGAATTCGATACCAATAATCTTACATTCAATACTTCGAAATTTTATGTAAAACATGCTTTCGGTAACACTAACGGCCTTTATATTCAGAACGCCTCATATTCGAACTACTGGCATCTATATCAGTATTCAACAGGCGGATTGTACCTATATTACAACGGATCTGCAAGAGGAAGCTGGGATATAACCTCAGGCGCTTACACAGCATTGTCTGATGAAAAATTGAAAAAAAATATAACGGATCTCAAAAATGTATCCGAAAAGATTATGAAACTAAGCCCGAAAAATTATAATTTTATAAGTCAAAAAGAAAATGATGAGAGAAAATATATCGGTCTCATTGCCCAGGACGTTCAGGAAATTTTCCCGGAATTTGTGTACTATAATGAAGAGGATAATATCTTTACGCTAGATTACGCAGGTTTGAGCGTTGTAGCGATCCAGGCATTTAAAGAGCAGCAAAGTGAAATTGATAAATTGAGAAAGGAGAATGAATCGATAAAGAAAAGACTTTCTGAAATTGAAACAGCTTTACTTAAAATACGGTAGAGCTAAAATAGGAGGGTTTGATGAAACAGGTTTTCGCAATGTTTTTGATAATATTTATAGTACAATCAGCCGCAGAAACGCTTTTCGAAGTCAAGGACTCATCAGATCATACAGTTCTGAATGTATCAACGGACGGTCTGGCTGTAATGAATCAGGGCGATACGATAATGGTGATCAGTACGACAGAGATCAAGGCTGTCATTGATGATTCAAAAGCGCTTTCAAGAAAGTTCAGCGTAAGTACGACTTCGGCAAAGAAAGGCGTATATACAGATCTGTTCGATGTTACTTTAGGATCAGCAACTATGAGAGGAGGGTCATTTGGCGAAAGATATGCCGATTTCAGCCCTCAAAACATGTTCCTCGGTTTAGATGCAGGGGTAGCAACGACTCCAAGCGGTACGACAAGCGGGCAGTTTAATGTGTTTTTAGGCAACAATGCAGGAATTACAAATTACAGCGGTTATAGAAATGTCTTTATCGGTGAAAATGCAGGCCGAAAAAACTACAGCGGTTACGCTAATTTGATTATCGGTCATAATGCGGGTTATAATAATACAGGAAGCCAGAATCTATTTATCGGAGGATCTGCAGGTTATGATAACACAACAGGTTATCTTAATACATATGTAGGAAATGCTGCTGGTTATAAGCAGACATCGGGTTACTATAACACCTATCTAGGCTATACTCCTGCGTATTATAAGACTGGTGGTAATGAAAATACGATTTTGGGGTCATTTGCCGGTCTTAATAACAGTTCAGGCTCAGGCAATGTTTTTATTGGATATTCTGCGGGTTATAACGAGGCGGGTTCAAATAAACTGTACATCTCAAATTCAGATACTTCTACACCTCTTATTCACGGGGATTTCAGTGCAGGAAATATTGGATTGGGTAAACTGGCATCTACAAGCTACAGATTGGATGTTCTTCACAGCACCTCAGCCGGGAATTTCGAAGCTAACAGCTATGGTACAGCTACCAGAGGACTTTATGCAAGAGCTTATAACGGCACTTCCAGTAATTATGGGATTTTTGCCTCAGCTTCCGGAGCGGGGACAAATTATGCGGGATATTTTAGCGGAAATGTTTACGTGACTGGAAACTTATATGCGAATGACTATATAGAGTTCAAATCCGATCACCCGCTTGATCCGGGAAATAAGATATTATCGCATTCTTCTGTTTCCAGCAACGAGATGCTTAATGTTTACAGCGGAAATGTTGTTCTTGACGAAGAAGGAAATGCAATCGTAGAAATGCCTGACTGGTTCGAAGCGTATAACGCAGAATTCAGATATCAGCTTACGGGAATAGGAAGTTCAGCTCCGGGGTTGTTTGTCTCTGAAGAGCTTAAGGGCGGCAGATTCGGTATAGGGGGAGGAAATCCCGGGATGAAAGTGTCGTGGATGGTTACTGCAGTTAGGAATGATAATTACGCCAAATCTAATCCGATACAGATCGTTAGTGATAAAAAGGATAATGAAAAAGGATACTATCTCACTCCTGAAGTTTTCGGGAAGTCAATTGACATAGGTATAGAAAATATGTACGAGAGAGAGGCGGGAAAAAAACAGAATGAGTAATATTAAATTTTTAGAAGAGAGGAGGAGTTTGTGAGAAAATATATTTTAATATGCTTTGTTGTTGTTTTCTATTTGCATGCGGAAACCCTTTTCGAGGTCAAAGATGCATCGAACAATCCCGTACTTCAAGTTTCATCCGATGGTATTGCAGTGATGAATCAGACAGATACTCTAATGGTTATAAGTACAACGGAGATCAAGGCCGTAATTGATGATTCAAAAGCGCTTTCGAGAAAGTTCAGCGTCAGCACTACATCAGCCAAGAAAGGTTTATATTCTGACCTTTTTGATGTCGGTATGGGATCTGCAGTTATGAGGGAAGCTTCCGGGGGTAAATACAGCGATTTTAATACAAGCAATCTCTTTTTGGGTTTAAGTGCAGGCTACTCAAACGGCTTGGGCAATGATAATGTTTTCGTGGGAAACAATTCCGGTTACTCAAATACATCAGGGCAGCATAACGTTTATTTAGGTATGAGTTCGGGAAGACTGAATCAGACTAACGGCGGAAATGTCTATCTCGGAAGCTACGCAGGTGAGGAAAATACTAAAGGCGGAAATACTTTCGTAGGTATGTTTGCTGGAAAGGACTCAGGCGGAGTAGGAGGCGGAGGCTCGAGCACTTTCGTAGGTTATGCTTCAGGTAGAACTGCCTATGGTGGATTCAATACATTTGTGGGAATGTCGTCAGGAAACAATACCGGCAATGGAGTTGAAAATGTATTTATAGGTAATTTAGCAGGATTTCAGGCTGTAGACGGCAATGGAAATGTTTACGTTGGACATTCAGCAGGAGGTAACTATATCAGTTTAATAAATGGCGGCTCAAATAATGTTTTTATAGGTAAAAGTTCGGGATCTCTAGCTACCGGATCTGGTAATGTCTTTATCGGTAAAGAATCAGGAGCCAATGAAACATTATCTAATAAGCTATACATAGCGAATTCAGACACTTTCAGTCCGCTTATCAAAGGAACATTCCCTAATACAGACCTTGCGATAAATGCGGCAGACATCTATGCGAATGGCAGATTAACAATAAAAGGCGGAACTGCGATTGGCATGACCCAGGCCGGTACTGTAACGATAGGTACATTTATCGGGCAGAGCGGAATCAAAACCGTTACATTAACATACCCTAAAGCTTTCAGTACCGTTCCGAAGATACATATTACACCGAAAGGAGCTAACGGAGTCAGTCAGTCATTCGGAGTTACAGTCAGGGATGTAACAACAACAACATGCGTAATTATGATCAGTCAACTGTCTCCGACTGTAAACGGTTCATGGTCTCAGAATCTTTTAGCAGACTGGATAGCCTGGGAATAAAATAATATAGCACTTTGGAGGAATTATGAAAAAACATATTTATCTAATTCTGTTATCCATAGGGATAGTATGCGCTGAAACTCTTTTCGAAGTTAAAGACTCATTAAACAATACAGTATTTGATGTTTCTGACGATGGGGTCGCCATTATGAATCTGGGCGATACGCTTATGGTGATAAGCACAAAAGAGATCAAGGCTGTTATAGATGACACCAAAGCACTCTCACGAAAGTTCAGCGTAAGCACAACATCCGCAAAGAAAGGACAATATACAGATCTGTTCGATGTATCATTGGGATCAGCTACGATGCGTGAAAGCGGGGGGGTAAGATATACTGATTTCAGCCCGGAAAATATTTTTTTAGGATTAAATGCAGGGGTGAGTAGCGTAAGTAGTGGTGGAAATATTTTTATAGGCAATAATTCAGGTGCTTCAAATGAGTCAGGCGGTTCAAATGTATTTTTAGGTGATCAAGCTGGATTTAATAATATTTCTGGTTACAATAATGTGTTTATAGGTCTTGAAGCAGGATACAGCAACCTAGATAAAAACGCGAATACTTATGTAGGATATCGGGCTGGTACAAGCGCAACGGGTTTTGGGAATACTTATGTAGGCCACGCAAGCGGATACTTCAGCACAACAGGTGATCAGAATTCATATTACGGGATATATTCTGGAACCTATAGCAATGGAGGTTATAACAATTGTTATTTTGGATATAATGCAGCTTCTAATAATAAAGACGGGCATTCGAATTGCGTGTTTGGTCATCATGCGGGTTTAGGTATAGAACCGACTTCAACAAATTACAGTGATAATTGTTTATATGGAGATAATACAGGTCAGCAGCTTAAAACCGGCAGCAGGAATGTGATGATAGGAAAAGATACCGGGTTCAAAACTTCGTTTGGAAACAACAATGTATTAATGGGCTATAAGTCCGGCTACAGTATGACTACAGGGTCAAATAACTTATTTCTTGGTGCTTTCTCCGGTTATTCCAATGCTACAGGCATAAAAAATATTTTTATAGGAGACAGTTCTGGTTATAGTGAAACCGGGTCTAACCGTTTTCATTTAAATAATGGAATTTCAGGAACTCCACTCTTATACGGAACATTCGATTCGCCTAGGATGGTCGTGGTTGACGGAACTTCAGGAGACAATCCTAACTCGTATTCCTTTTATGTAAACGGTACTGCGGGCGGAGACTATTCTTGGAACAGCTTAAGCGATAAAAGATTGAAAAAAAATATAAAAACGGTAGATGAAGCTTTAAATAAAGTTATGAAGCTCAGAGGCGTTACATACGAATGGAGCGATGAGAAAGCTCTTGAAAAAGGCAGAAGGATGGGTTTTTTGGCACAGGAGTCTAAAGATGTAATTCCTGAAACAGTTGATTATAATTCTGAAAAGGACATTTACACAATGCAGTATGCTCCAATCACAGCGCTGCTTGTCGAAGCTGTAAAAGAGCTGAAGAAGGAAAATGACGAACTAAAGAAAGAAATCGAAGAAATAAAAAAAATAATTTCAAATAAGTAGCGCCGGAGAGATCATGAAAAAATATATTTATCTAATTCTGTTATCCATAGGGATAGTATGCGCNNGTACTTAAAGTTTCTGACGACGGGATCGCGGTGATGAACCATGCCGATACGATCATGGTGATCAGTACTACAGAAATCAAGGCCGTAATAAACGATTCGACAAAAGCTCTTTCCCGAAAATTCAGCGTTAGCACAACTTCGGCAAAGAGGGGCTTATATACAGACCTGTTCGATGTTACGATGGGATCGGCAACTATGCGTGAAAGCGGGGGTAATAAATACACGGATTTCAGTCCGGAGAACATCTTTTTGGGACTAAACGCGGGCAGTCAAACAATTCCGAGCGGAACAGAAGGTAAAAATAATGTTTTCGTAGGTAATAATGCCGGATTTAGCAATGGTTCCGGACGAAGCAATATTTTTATTGGCGACCTGGCAGGATATAGTAATACAGGATGGCATTTTAACACTTTTGTAGGAAGCAGTGCAGGGTATAATTCGAACGGCAGTGACAACACTTTTGTAGGTTGTTCCGCCGGCTACTCTAATACTTCAGGTCAGTCAAATGCGATATTCGGTGATTTTGCTGGTGCTATGAATGTTACAGGTAACCATAACAGCATTTTCGGTCATGCTTCCGGAATTTATTTGACGGCTGGGAATGATAACACTTTCATGGGTTATTATTCGGGAAGAGGAGCAAGTTCTGGAGGAAGTGATTCCCACTACAACTGTCTTTTCGGATCAGAATCTGGAAGAGATGTCACAGGAGACAGTAATGTTATGATAGGAAGGCAGAGCGGACTTTCCAATCTATCGGGTTCGGGTAACGTATTTCTTGGAAATCAGGCAGGCTACGGTGAAACAGG
>DMTS01000197.1 GCA_003477045.1 Candidatus Delongbacteria bacterium | reverse complement strand
CATAATCATACTCATCATCTCTTGCATCGACGAAGCATATGACAATAACATTGTCTAAACTAGGCGTTTTTGATAAGATGTTTTGTATTTCATTAGCTGTACAAATAACATCACAAAAAACCGCAATCAATGTGGATTTATCAATTGAAAGTAAAACTTTCATCATCGTCGTGAATTTAGCATTTGGGTCTATGTTCTCGAATCTAACAGAATTCAATTGTTTACTAATATCATTTGAGAAATTGAAAAGTGGTTCAGAGATCGTGAATACAACATTAATGTTTTTTTTATTAATTAACATTTTAATAAAAAGAGAAGAAAGATGTTTCCCTGTAGGATGTGAAAGTAATTTAGATATTTGAAAAAAAGTTTTGGTATAATATTTACTCTCAATAAGAAAATAAAAATCTCCTGTATATTGCACACATTCACTTTGAATCAATTGAGACAAGCCGTTTATAATTGCATATTTTTGTGATAGCTCAACTTGCGAACGTGTTAGGCTTAAATGTCTATTGTCGTTTTCTTCTGATAATCTTGTAGCTTCTACATGTTCTGTATCACCGAATTCTATTTGTTTATTAATATCCTCAGAAACAAGTATAAGAGATCTGAATCCGTGCACTCTATCTATAACTCGTTTACCTTCTTTTCTAATTTCAGTAATTCTAGCCCACTGTCTTATTGAGGAATCTACTAAATCGTTAGAAATTCCCATAGCTAAAAGAGCGCAATTCTTTCTTGGCAATGAAGCAAGAATTGTTATGAAAATTGCAAATGCCTTTGTGTCAAACGGTATCCCATAAAGGATAACCGAAACTATGGGATTTGGTAATGTTGAAGAACTGACGAGTTGCTGGAATACAGCTTTCTCTAATTCCGTAATAAGTTTACTTTGCCAATCCAAGTCATAAGGAATTTGTGTGAGCACATCAGATCTATGTGTACGGTTTTCAAAATTGTCATTAATAATAGGGTAAGTATTTAGCTTTGGAGTGACTCTATTTCTTGTACGTGGAAATCTGACGAGAATATGTGTCCCAGGTATTCTGGTTAGATTTGACTTTGTGTAAATAATATCATTCGATGGGGTTGAAAGATTTATACTTACAAGCGTATCAGCGGTTCTTACAATGATCTGACCGCCATAAGATTTTGCTAAAGAATATACATAGAATAAACCTGTTGGTATAGCTTCATATTCAATTTTATTTTCGCTGTATATTCTTTCTAGTCTTTTTCTACGCTCATCCTCATTAGAAGTTGAGCTGAATTCAAATGCATAGGAAATGAGCCTTGTAGCTTCATTATTGGAGTTGTCAATGAATTTCCCTACCGGATGGTAGCCGGATGGCAATTTTTTGCTCAAAGTTTCAATAATACCTGGGCCAGAATCAGAAACCGCAATTTCAATATATGATTTGCCTCCAAATGTGTCAAGATATTTATGATTAGAACGATCAGGGTTAAGAGGGAATTCACTAACAGCAAATCTTACATGATTTGATTCCCCATGAATTAATCCATTTTGGCATAATTCATTAATTAAAATATCTCGTAGATCCCCATCTCTAATGACATCAATATTATCACTGGCTCCAAGTAATTGATTGCATGATTCCGTAGAAGAAATTGCTTGTCTGAAAGTTTCTAATTCTGGAGAATTATTAAATGTTTTAAACGCAGATAAACCGCTATTTTTGTATTGAATAGGAAGATTACTAATCTCAACTCTCTCAGATAAATTCTCAAAAAAACCAGCATTTGTAATAAATGATATTGCTTGTCTTTCTTTTTCAAGTGAACCGATCTCAAAATTAACTGAAACTTTATTTTTTAATAACTCTTGTAACCAACCATATAGAATACAAATCTGAAGTGGTCCTATCCATTCAACTTTAGAAAGGTCAAAAGTGAAATTTTTACAGTGAAGACTGGATTTATATCGTGCTTTAAGTGTTGCTTCAAAATTCTGCAAATTAGTGTATTCATCGAATTTAGCTGAAGTTAATAATGGCATAATCTATTCCGTACCTATTTTTAATTTTTTTTTAGTAATACTTCTCCAACGCTTCTTTTAATACTACTTGAAGCAATTTTACATTTTGTTCTTTGCTTTGTTTTATGCTTAATTCCAAGTCGTCACAATGTTTCATAATTGTATCTATTCCTTCTGCGATTTGTTTTTGTTCCGAAAAAGAAGGTATAGGACATATGATATTATTAAGTTTTGTGCCATTAAAATTTGCCTGTCCATTCTGTTGAATTGTATCAGGTTCAATTTGAGTAGTTCTACAAAGAATTGAATTGAAATAATAGTTGAGAAATAAAGGGGAAACATAATTTGATAACCTGATTCTAATTAGATAAGATGCAAATGTAAATTTTTCTTCATTACCAAAATAAATAGCCGTTTTCCCTACTAGTTCAAAGCTGTTTGTCCGGTTAAATATTAAGTCTCCATTTTTCAAAAATAATCTTGGTAAATCTTTAATCGTACTACTTACATACTTCAAATTATTGAAATCAATTTTCCCATCTAAAATATTATTCATTCTTAAGACTGGCACATGTTCTTCACTCATTTCAGCTTTTTGCGAGGTACCATATTCAGTGTAATAACACGCCTCTCCCAATCTTGCCCATGCCCAAGTATTCGGTACCTGAAACGGAGTTTCATCATCTTTGATGGCTGGTAAAGGTTTTTGTTTTTTTATCTTGCCTTCTTTTATGAGTTTTTCTTTTTCTTTCTTTATCTTCTGTAGGAGAACGCTTGCAGGCTCGGTATTCGGATTTTGTTTTCGCCAATCTTCTGTGAGCTTGCCTTGCATGGCTTCACGCAGAAATGATTGCCGTAACCGTTTTATCAGGTCAAGCTGACGGTCGAGTTCGGATGATATTTTTATATTCGTATGTTTTTTATTATTGAATGAATTCACTACATTTCTTTGCTCTGATAAGGTTGTCGGAATATAGACTTCTAAAGGCAGTAAATGTTTTGGTTTTATTTCAGTTTTTATACCACCGGGTACTTGTTCTTTCAAGGCTTCAATAAACTCTTGACTTTTAAGAAACATTTTTAAGAATTCTATGTCTATTTTCTTTTCGTCATAACTGTAAGAAGAGTAATGTATTGTGGCTGTCACATCTTCAGTTTCCTGATAAACACTCATTGCCCCTTTTTCTACATTGATACCGGAGATTACTAAATCGCCTTTTTTTACAAGAATCATATCAGTATTTGAAGGCTTATCTGAAAGATAGATAGTGCCGGAAAAATCAATTTTTTCAATCCTTTTTAAGCCTTCAATAGCTTTGTCTTTCGGCTTGTAACGGATTTCCCGATTTTTTAGGAATTCCCCTAATTTTACTTTTTTCCAGCTCATTTTTTTGTATTATCTCCGACTTTCGATATAATTACCCACTGACCGCCTTTGTCCGGACCAATTCTTTTTATAATTCCTTCATTTTGCAATTTCGCAATATTTTTTGCTACAGCTCTTCTAGTAATCCCAATTATTTCTGCTATCTCTGTAGTCGTTATATGAGAATCAGCTTTTAGTAGATCAATTATTTTCTGTGAACTTTTCTGTGAACTTTTCTGTGAACTTTTCTGTGAACTTTCTCCCGACATTTCTCCCGACTTTGGGGTGAATATTACAGTTAAGCCTGAAGGTTTGTTTGAGTATTCCGGTTTAGGTACACCTGCTTTTTCGCATTCGCTGTTAATAAGCTCGACACCGCGTCCCCATGATTCTATCATGCCGGCTCTGAAAAAAGCATTGGCTATCAAAGGATTGAAAGGTTTTGAAGAATGTTTTCCGAGAAGGTTCTCCAGCGTCCATTCCTGAGGAAGTGAGCCGTCGTTCCACATATATATTTTATCTTCGTAAACACTTATCTGTATAGGAACTCCGGTACTGTAATCTTTGTGCACAAGAGCATTCATTAGAGCTTCCCTTACTGCCGTTCTAGGGTAAGGAAAAGTTTCAACTCTTTGTATTCCCCTGTATGATATATCCGCTTTCAAATACTTGGTATAGATCAGATCTATTGATTTATCCGACTGTTCGATCAATGATCCGTGAATTTCATCCTGATACCTGAGATCTGTGTTGGACATGAAAAAACCTATCTTTACATAAGCTCCTGTGACCCATCTTTCAGGATTATTGTGGAAAAGCAGAATAGCAGCCCTTTTAATATAATCGCCTTCTATGAGATTAAGTTTGTCGAATATTTCATTATCATTCAGCTTTAGAAATTTTTCGTCCACACGACCGCTGAATGCGGCTTTTTCTTTGAAAAGTTCAATGCTGCCCTTGTCAAAGTCATCAACGCTTATTTTAGGTACAGGTACGCTGTCCCAAGTTTTGCCGTATTTCTTCAATAAGAATGCATCCAGAGCACTGCCTTTGAGAAGCTGTTTTGTGCTTCCGCTTCTGTAATAATATTCGCCTTTATAATTAATCGGATACGGATAAGGGTCAACTTTTATTTCTAAAAATTCCTTATTGTTTTCCTGGTGAAGATTCACATCAATTATCATACCCATAATGTCTCTGACCTGATTCGGAATATCATTCATCAGCTTTTTCGCATTGGTAATCCCTGTGATTTCATTTTTATCGTTATTACCGACAATTATCTTTCCGCCATCTGCATTGGCAAACCCGCAAATCCATTTGAGATATTCATCTTTCCAGCTTTCTTTCCATTCTGTATTCTGATCTTCAAATCTGTTCTTCATCTTACGGCTTCTTTGAGTTGGTTTAGTAATTCGTTGCTTTTTTCGAAGCTGTTGTGGAGCATCTGGATTAGTTCTGTGCTTGTGTATTCGTGCGTTTCTTCTTTTTTTGCAGGATTTTTTATGTCGAGATCGTAATTTCTTTCGATTATGGTTTTTATGTCAACTTTCCAGCAGACTTCGGATTCTTTTCTGTTCTTCCACCATTCTATTACCGGATCAAATTCTTTGAGCTGGATGAGCTTTGTTTTGCTGTACGATTTTTGTCCTTCGGGTAATTTATGTTCATAATACCAGACTTCTTTTGTGGGTTCGCCTTTTGTGAAGAATAATAGGTTTGTGGCTACGGTTGCGTAAGGCTGAAAGACTGAGTTCGGGAGTCTGATGATCGTGTGCAGGTTGCAGTCTTCCAAAAGTTTCTGCCTTATTCTTTGTTTTACGCCGTCGCCAGTGAGTGAACCGTCAGGAAGTACTATGCCTGCTCTGCCTCCGTTTTTGAGAAGATGGATCATCAGGATCAGAAAGAGGTCGGCACTTTCCTTTGTTCTGTAGTTGGCGGGAAAATTATTTTCGTTGTTGTTTGCTACTATTCCTCCGAAAGGCGGATTAGCGAGTATGACATCAACCTTGTCTTTTTGCGTATAGCTGTTTAAAGGCTGGTCAAGTGAATCCCTGAAGATGATGTTAGGGACTTCGATATCGTGAAGTATCAGGTTTGTGATCGCGAGAAGATATGGAAGAGGTTTGTATTCCCAGCCTGAAACATTTTCAGCTATGCTTTTTCTGTCTTCAACGCTGTTTGCCTATTTTTTTAGATGCTCTATCGCGGCTGTTAAGAAGCCTCCGGTACCGCAGGAAGTATCGCGCACTTTCTCGCCTACTTTCGGATCGTTTAAGATCGTTAATAGTTCTGTTATGGCTCTCGGCGTATAGAATTCGCCGCTTTTGCCTGCGCTCTGAAGATCTTTTAAAATAGTTTCGTAAATATCGCCGAATGCGTGACGGTCTTTGGCTAAGTTAAAATCAATTTCATTGAGCTTGTTTAGTACTTTTCGGATGTTTATTCCGCTTTTCATATAATTGTTGTTGCCTTCAAACACTTCGCGGACTATAAGTGCTCTTCCGTTTCCAAAGGTAAGATCGAGATTGCGGAGAGCCGGAAAAAGTTTTCTGTCAACGAATTCGAGCAATTTATCGCCGGTTAAGCCTTCATCATCCTGCGCCCAGGCTTCCCAGTGTAATTCATCCGGGATCGGGCTTGTATAGCTTTCATCCAAAAGTTCAAGCTCTTTGTCTTTATCCGAAAATATTTTTAAAAACAACATCCAGCCTAACTGTTCGATTCTCTGAGCGTCGCCGTTCAATCCTGAATCCTGACGCATTATGTCGCGGATACTTTTTAATACTCCTGATATATTACTCATGCTGTTTTATATAACTCCTTTTCAAGTTCTTTTATGGCCGACATATATTTCGATTTGCTCCCGAATATTCCGTTTACGATCTCAGTGGGCGATCCGAATTCTGTCAGCGGTTTTACCTTTAGAATATCTATATTTTCAATATTCTCAATTCCTTCATCTGCGTATTTGTCGAGCAGCGCATCGAGCACTTTCTTAGCTTTATCCCCGTATTTTGTAAAATAATCCCTTTTACGCACATTGTCAGCCCGTTCCTTTCTGGTAAGCGGCGGTTGATCGAAAGCTACATGACAGATCAAATCGAAAACATCTACTTCGCGCTTTACGGAGTCGAGAAGCTCATTTACAAATATTCCCTGTTCTTCAAGTTCTTTTATTACGGCCTCTTTTTTGTCTGCGCTGTTCCATCTGGATATAAAATTGCTGAGTGATGCGTAGTTACCTTTGATTTTCTGCTTTGTATGATCCACAAGGCTCATTGTGATCGGTTTTCCTTTTTCGTCAAAATATATTTCACGGCTGACAAGAACGGAAATATCTACTCCGTTGACATAAACTTTGGTTTTTGTATCATTTACCTGACTGTCATTATCTATATCAACTGGAAATACAGGTTTCGGTACGATTTTAATTTCTTCGCCTGAATCGCAGTCAATAATAGGGTCGGTGCTTTTTTCTTCATCGTCAATAATTGTATCCAGCTTACTTTCTTCAGTTAATTGCTTTATCCTTATCGGATCACCGTCAAAGTTACGATCTGCGAACCGATCGGTAGCGTTTTTAAAATCCAAAATTGTAAAATATCTTTTATCGTAATCCTCGCGGACTCTTGTACCTCTGCCGATTATCTGCTTGAATTTTGTCGGTGAATTTATAATGCAATCAAGAACGATCAGCTTGCAGGTCTGTGCGTCAACTCCCGTCGTCATCAGTTCTGATGTTGTCGCAATAACAGGATATTTCTCTTCGGGATCGGTGAAATTATCAAGCTCCTTTTTTCCTTCCTCATTATCTCCTGTGATCTGCATTATATATTTGCTGTTCTTAGCAACAAGATCGGAATTAAGATTAGTAAGTGCGTAACGCATTCTTTCCGCATGGTCAATGTCCGAACAGAAAACTATCGTTTTTGCAAATCTGTCGTAGCCTTTTAAAAATTCGGTAATTTTACCCGCTACTGTTTGTGTTCTCTCGTCTATAATGAGTTTCTTGTCGAAATCAAGCTTGTTGTATATTCTGTCCTCTACAAGTTTTCCGCTTTTGTCAAGCTTACCTTTTTCAGGTCTCCAGCCTTCAAGGTCAACATTTAAGCCTACTCTTATAACTCTGTAAGGCGCAAGAAATCCGTCATCTATTCCCTTCCTTAAAGAATAAGTATATACAGGCTCACCGAAATATTCAATATTGCTTACTTCTTCGGTTTCTTTCGGAGTTGCTGTAAGTCCGATATGTGTAGCGGATTTAAAATAAGTCAGAATTTCGCGCCATGCGCTATCGTCTTTCGCGCTCCCTCTGTGACACTCATCAACTATAACAAGATCGAAGAAATCTTCTGTAAAATCCTTGTAAGCGTCTTTTATTTCGGNNCCCTGATATAACCCTAAAAACACTTCGTAAGCTTTATCTGAACTGTCAATTCCTCTTTTTTTGTTTGAAACAAGAAAATCCTTATTGTATTCAGCCTGCACGACCTTTTTCTTGATGATCGTCATTTTATCTTTGAAATGTTTGAAATCGTTTCTGCGTGTCTGTTCAATAAGAGCTGTCCTGTCGGCTAAGAATAAAATTCTTTTCTTCATGCCTGATTTCCAAAGCCTGTAAGCGATCTGAAATGCGGTATAAGTTTTTCCTGTCCCCGTAGCCATGACAAGAAGTACGCGGTTCTGACCTTTCGCGATTGCTTCGNNTGTTTATCGCTATCTGCTGATAGTATCGAGGTGTTTTACCTCTGTAATCAAAAAAATAATCGTGTAGAACTATTTTTTCTACTGCGGGATCTTCGATACCTTTAAATTTCTTATATCTCTCCCAAAGCTGTTCAGGTGTCGGGAACTGATCCATTGTTAGTTCGGTTTCAATATTGCCATCGGTAATGGCCCTGTCATGGAATAAAAATCCGTCTCCGTTGCTGCTGAAAACGCACGGAATATCAAGGATTTTCGCATAATCAAGACCCTGTTGAATTCCTGCTCTTACGGAGTGAGTGTTATCTTTTGCTTCGATTATCGCTATAGGTATATTTTTTAGATAATATAAAATATAATCGGCGAATTTTCGTTTTCCTCTGACGGTCATTCTGCCTTTTACATAGATTTTACCGTCTGTAAAATAAACCTGCTCCAGATATCTGTTCTTTGCCCATCCGGCTTTTTCTATCGCAGGGGAAATATACTTTGTGCAAATGTCGCGTTCGGAAAGATTTTTTTTATCAAGCATAAAACACCGCTTTATTCATATTACTGTAATATTGATTTATAAGGACTTTACTCATTAACCACCGCTATTTACTTCTCCGCTCATTTAAGAAAACTATATATCAGTTAATAGTATCAAATAATCGGTTTAAAATCAAATTAAAAAAGTATTCAATTCTGATACTTTGCGTTTTACCAAATTCTGAAATCGAATTCCGGATTTTCCCTTCTTGATGTGGGAGTCTGCTTTCCGCCTGTTAGGGTTTTTGATCTTCCGGTAACATACTCTTTCAATTCCTCTACGCTTATGTTTCCGTCTCCGCTTTTGTCTGCCGTGCCTGTTTTTAATCCTTCCAGAAGAGAGTAAGTAAACACTCCGTTATTCCACTCTTTTGATTCAAAAGCGAATTCCCCGCCGCCGGCTGATGATATAACGAGAGCTCCGCTTCCTTTTTCAAGATTGGTGAAAAGATTGGTCATAAGCTCGAATGAATTCTGAAGTCCCATCACAGGCCTTTTTACTTTTGATTCGATCCTGATGCCGCGCGTTTTGACTCCTTCAGCCAGATTAGTATCTGCAGATCCCGCTTCTTGTTCAGTTTTGTCTATTTCTCCGGAATGGCAGGCATCGATGAACAATAATTTTTTTCTTGAAGGAATACCGTCGAGTAGCCCTTCGAGATCGTCATAAGCCAGTCCTTGCGAAGCAGGTTCTTCAAAATCTATGTCGTGAGTGGCTAGGTAGTAATCAAGCTTATCATCGAGCACACCGTGGCCTGCATAAAAAACTATAACATAATCATCTACTGTTGTATTCATCAGTTCATTCTTCAAATTGAGAATGGTTTCCTTATCGGCTTTGCTGTCATTAAGCTCGAAAGATCTGACTCTGCCGAACATTTTATTTTGCGAACTGAATTGTGAAATTATATCTTTTGCGTCTTTTGATGCGTATGAAAGATTGTAATCCTTCATCATATATTCCGAAACTCCTATCCCGATTATATACAGATCCGGTTTTACGAAAGGTTTGGAACATTCAATAACGACTGTTTCTTTCAGGCTTTCAGTTCCTTTTTCATTCCGGACTGACACCTGAATTGTATTTCTGCCGTGTGAAAGTTTTATTTCCATAGCTTCCTGAATTTTATTTGTGTTTCTGTTCCTTAAGTTCATCCCGCTGCTGCCCCATAATGGAGAACCGTTCACATAAACATTAAGCTGATTCAGATAATATTTGGAATCTGAAGCTGTAATCTCTAATTTAATTTTTTCATCGCTTGTTATAAGCGGTATTTTTTCCTTCTTTATTTCAGCTGTCGGCAGGCTTGAAAGGTCATTCAGAGATTCTTCGGTTAATGAAAGTTTCGCGAGTCTTTTCAGATATGCGTTTTTGTAACTTTTAACAACCTCAGGTGATGCATAACCCAGTCTCTGAAGTATAATGTCCGGCCTGTTGAATTTTAACTCAAACTGATCAGTTTTGTAAACCTGTCCGTCCAAAACAAAATTAACTGCGGAAAGCCCTGTTTTGGAGCTCATAAAATAACCGTCGGGAGAATAGATCACATAATCGTAACCTCCGGGCAGAGCCAGAAGAGTAACGACAGTTTCCTTCGTGAAAGAGTCCCAGATTATTATTCTTCCGTCTGATCCGCAAGAAATGAATCTTTTACCTCCGTCTATAAAAGTGATATCTTTTATCCAATTCGTATGACCTTTGAGCGCGGTGGTAAAATTCTTTACCCTATTCCATAGGACAACATCATTTCCTTTTGCGCCTGCCAGGATATTCCCGTCCGGGCTATACCTTATCAGATACCCCGGTGATAAAAATTCGAGCTTCTCTTTCCCGTCAGCCGGCCATAAATCTATATCAACACCGGCCGTAGCAATCTTTGAGTTGTCGGGTGAAAAGGAAATATCATCGCATCTGTATTCTACTTTGAAATTCCCTGCTTTTTTTCCGTTTACGGGATCGTATAAGCCTGTTCCTCCCGAATCACCGCTATAAGCTATAACTGATCCGTCCCGTGAGTATTTTAAAGCTCTAGGCCATCCGGACTGATCTACGATAGGAAACGAATTTATCATTTGTCCGTTTTCGGAATTCCTGATCTCAATATTAGCACCCGATTTATAATCTGATGTATAAATTGCGAGTTCATCTTTAAGAAAGCATATATCAAATATAGAACTTCCTTTTACTTTGAATTCCTCTTTCCACGGTTCAATACTCCATTTATGAATGAGATCATTGTCAGATGTAAATATCGAATTCCCGTCTTTATCAAACCGCACTTTGCTGATTATATCCTCGGGATATATTGTTTTTTTAACTTCTTTGTGAACCGCTTCAGTTTTTACGATTTTTCCTTTTTCAAGATCCCAGAGTCTGAGATATCTGTCCTGATGACCGGAGGCAAGAATGTGAGATGCCTGATCAAAATCTATTGAATTCACTTTTGAGATATATCCTGAAAGGATAAAAATATTCTTCCCTGTTTCTGTATCCCAGATCCTTACGGTATAATCCCTTCCTGCACTTGCTATAAGTTTTCCGTCTGGACTGAACTGTATTTCTTCTATGGCTCCGGTATGACCATTCAGCTCTTTGATCTGATCAATTTCCAATCCTCCGAAAATTCCTCCTTTTTCTTTAATGCTCCAGATCTTTATTTTATTGTCAGTTGCTCCTGTAATCAAAAATTCGCTGTCAGGACTAAACCTGACTGCATTAATGTAATCGCTTTCGCCGTGTGCTTTTATTGTTTTAATCTTTTTCCCGTTCGTCTGGCTCCAGATATTTATTATACCGTCATAATAATAACTCGCTATCCATCTGCCGTTGCTGCTAGCTGAGATCCCTGAAGTAAATCGTTGATCACCAATTTTCTGCTGCCAGATCTTTTTGCCAGTTTGAGTATCCCAAGCTTCCATACTCCCTGCGTCTCCGCTTGATGTAAAAATTACTTCTTCGGTAGGATTAAATGCTGCAGAGTGAATATCGTTTTCATGAGGTGTGATTTCTGCCCCGATTTTTTCACCTGTCCTAATATCTCTTTTTATCATCCACACTACGACTGCTGTGTAAAAATATTCTCCTTTTTTACTAACCAAAATATCGTTCAGACCGAGCTTTGTGTTGTGAGATATCGCCTTCACTATGCTATAATCTTCTGTTTCCCAAATATACAGATCAGATGCTTTATCGCCTGATAAAAGATATTTTCCGTCAGGGGAAAAAACAACCTTATTAATTAAACTTTTATGTCCGCTTAAAGTCTTTAATAGCATACCTGTTCTAACATCCCACAGGCATATTATTTTATCCTCGCCTGCAGAAGCCAGAATGCTTCCGTCGGGGCTAAAAGCCAGCGTGTTTATATTTGTTGAATGACCTTCCATGATCTTCAATTCTACATTGCTTTGCGCATAAACGGGAAATTCGAAAAATAAGATCAAAGAAGTAATCAGCAGATTTAAAGTAATATTTTTCATGATCAATTTCTCCTTCTGTAAATTCCTATTTCTCAATCCCGAACCCGAACTTCTGATAGATATTATCCCTGTCAACGGTAGGATTCTGAAGACCTCCGGATGAAGCTGCAACGGCTTTGGAGACATAGTCTCTGAGCTCATCAGTCGAGATGATTCCGTTATTATCTTTATCGGCTTCTTTTGAAGCTAAGCATTTTATTATTTCTTCTGTGAAAAGCCCGTTCTGAATTTCGTCATTTTCGTAAGATAGCTCTCCGCCTTTTGATGAAGAAAATACAATCGCGCCTGATCTTCTCGAAAGGTCGTTATAAATGTATCTGTCTTTTTCGTATAAATAAGTACGCTTTTCAGCTTTGATAGGTTCTATTGATGCTTTCTCCACTACTTTGATCCCTCTTCCTTTAAGCCCTCTTGAATCTGCTGATGCGTAATAGTTATTCTGAACGCCTTCCTCGATCTCGCCGGATTCGCAGGTGTCCATCAGGAATAATTTGTTCCTCGGAGGTATGCCTTGAAGTATATCTTCGATAAGTTCGAAATTAGCTGCAGTGTTAGGCAGATCGCTCAGGTCTGTTTCGTGCGTCAGAAAATAGTAAGTCGCCTCTTTGTCCGTGTCGTGAACTCCATGCCCTGCTATGAAAAGTATGAAAGTATCATCCGGCTTTGAACTCTTAAGAAAATCCTTTGCGGACCTTATATTTTCTAAAGTAGCCTGTTCATTCAGGAATGTTTTTACATAAATATTGCTGTATTGGTCTTTATTCAGCTTAGAAAATGCTTCTGAAAGATCATTCGCGTCTTTATCCGCATATTTCAGGTTCAGTGAGGCTTCTTTATATTGCGAGACGCCAAAAGCGAGATAATACAGATCGCCTTTTTCCTGCTCTTGATATTCTGCATAAGTTAAGGCTCTGTAGCTTTCGGCTCCTTTTTCATTCATACAGGAGATTTCGATCTTGTTAGTGCCTTGTGTGAGTTCTATCTTTTCTGATAATGTAGCTGAGCTACCGTTTATTCCTTTTCCGTAAGAACCGAAAAGAGGCACATCGTTCACATATATATTATATCGTTTAAGCTGATATTTGCTGTCGGACATGCTGAAATTTATATCAAATAATTTACCTTCCTGTTTTGAGCTCTCGATAGTGCTTACAGGCACATGAAGTTCAGATGACAGCTGATCTTCGGTCAGTCCCAACTTTCTCAGCCTTTTTTGATACTGCTGATAATAGTGCGATATAAGTTCTTTATCTGTTGATCCCAAACGCTCGAGAATTATATCCGGCCGGTTGTTCTTTACTGCGAATTGGTCGATATTCCATGAGTTAAGATCTGAGATCATTGCCACAAGTTCTCCGCCGTTAGGAGATGAATCCCAGTAACCGTCATTGGTCATCATCAGCCAGTCTTTGTTATTTCTATGAAATAAATATGTTATAGAATTGCCAGAGAGGATATCCCAAATTTTTATTGTATTGTCCCATGAACTTGAGAGAATGTATCTGTCGTCTGGCGAAAACTCTACTGAACTGACTCCGTCATCATGCCCAGCATATGTTTTTATTTCCTGAACGGAACTAATGTCCCAAAACTTGACTGTTTTATCGTTAGAACCTGAAACGATTTTTTGCCCATCAGAGGAAAACGATACAGAATTAACCCGGTCCTTATGCCCTGAAAAAGTTTTTAAAACATTACCTGTATCAAAATTCCACAGTTTTATTGTTTTATCCTCTGAACCTGAAACAGCATATTTCCCGTCTGAAGAAATATCAATAGAAACAATCATAAAGCTATGACCTGTTTCCTGCTTTAATTTGTGTTTTTTGTCGTAATCAAATTCTTCATACTTCCTGATCACCTTCCCGGAAGTTACATCCCAAACCCAGATAGCTTTATTTGGAGACGAGGCGATGATTGATCTGCTGTCGGGTGTAAATTTCAAACAATTACTTTCCGGTTCATGACCGGGCATAGTTCGAATAAATTCCCCGGTATTGAAATCCCACAGTGCTAAATAATTACCAAAAGTTGAAACAACAAATCTTCCATCCTGAGAAAGAGCAGAGTGAAACCAATTTGTTGATTTATCGTCTCCAAATGTTCTTACTAACTCACCTGAATTAATATCCCATAGCTTTGCTATTCCTTGACAACCTTTTAAAATATATTTACCGTCATTTGATATTGTAGCTGAAACACCAATACTTTTATCCTGGAATGTTTTTAATATTTTGCCTGAATTTTTATTAAATAGTTTCAATGTTCTGTCATAAGAATTTAACAGAATATTCGATCCTCCTTTGGAGAATGTTGAACCGTAAACATATTCAGCAGATTTAGTAATTGAATGGATTATTTTACCTGTTTCGGATTCCCTGTAGATAATTTCTCCGTCAGCAGTAGAACATAGAATATATTTATCGTCAGGTGAGAATACAGCTGAATTTACCATCGGGTTGACTGCAGATGATTTTGGAGCGGTAAAAGTATTTATAATTGTTCCTGTTTCGAGTTCTATCAATTCAGAAGTATTATCCGCTGATCCGGTCACGATGTATTTTCCGTTAGCAGAGAATTCTACTGAAAAAATATATTTTGAATGATTAGTCGGTATAGTTTTAATTATCTTGCCTGTTTCCGACTCATAGAGATTCAAAATATTCGAATTCTTGCCGGATGATCTGGATATGATTTTTTCTCCGTCTGGTGAAAAGGAGGCTAGCATTGAATTATTAATGCTATAGATTACGCTGCCTGTTTTTATATCCCACAATTTTGTGGTGTCATCATTTGAACTTGATAGAATTTTATTGTTGCACGGAGAAAAATCCACAGAGATTATCCCTTGTGAGTGTCCATAAAATGTTTTTGATTCTTCGCCGGTAACAATGTCCCATAATTTTATTGTATGATCATTAGATGTCCAGTCACTCGATCCTGAAAGGACAAATTTACCGTCATTTGAGACAGAAACGGCATTCACTTCGTGATTATGACCGGAGAAAGTTTTTATCTCGCTGCCCGTTACAATATTCCACAATTTTATCGTTTTATCTTCAGAACCGGAAACAGCTAATTTTCCATCAGGTGAAAATTTTACTGAGGTAACATCTTTTGAATGACCTTTTAAAACCCTCATCTCTTTCCCTGTTCTAAGATCCCAAAGTTTTACAGTTGCATCTTTTGAACCTGTTAGTCCCAAAAAACCGTCACTTGAAATATCAACTGATTTTACTCCTTCTGAGTGACCCAACTGCGCTTTAACTTTATATTCAGCAGGAACTGCTTCGGCAGCATTTGTGGTTAAAATATAGGCCATGAGTATAATGAATATTAAATATCTATATGATCTGCCTAAACTTTTAATTTCTGTTTCATGACTTTTCTTTGATATTACTATTTTTGCATTCATTTAAAAAACCTTTTCTCTTTTATTAAAACTCCTTTGTTTTTAAAAATATTAAATAATCAGTATAAAATCAAATGAATACTGTTTTATTTTCCCTAATCCTTCAGATGCTCTTCTTTGACATTTGAGACAATAGCGAAAGTGATAGTGATGATGCCTATACCGAACAGGGTATAGCTGACATTGAGATCAACGAGATAGCCGAAAATGATATTCGCGACCGCGGTTACGATGGATCTTGCCATTGAGACGGCGGAAAGTACTGTGGCTCTGTTGTCCGATTCGATATATTTGTTCATGTAGCTGTAATATAGCGGTTTCATGGTCATTCCGAATCCGCCGATGAGTACGATGCAGGCTATTGAAAGCGCTATCAGAGTGGAAAATGAAAGGACTAGATAGCATATTCCAACAAGGATCGATGCGTAAAGTATATATTTTTTCTTGCTTTTGACGACATTCTGGAATTTTATGACGCTGTTCAGCACGATTATCTCCGCTACAACTATCG
>DMTS01000149.1 GCA_003477045.1 Candidatus Delongbacteria bacterium | reverse complement strand
TGCACCGCTGGATCTGTTCATTGAAGTAGCTCCGTCACTAGAGCTTACACCTTCATCAGGATTCGGAATAGACGCAGCAATTGGTGTAAGGTATTACTTTAATTAACTAAAAAAAAGGAGTTGTTATGAAGATATTTATAACTTTTTTGGCCATGATCGTCTTATCATCATGTATAATATACACAAGACCAATTACAACCGTGAGTGCAGAACTGTATGTTGAAGATGAAGGAATGAACGGGTTTTATGTTTCGGTAGAAAATTATTACAGAGTTCCGGAAAGGGAAATAATCATTGTCAGNNGTCAGGGACAGCGGAATACCTTATGATGAGATGCCAGTCGTATTTTTTATTGCCCAGAGAGCCCGCGTTACTCCCACTGTGATAATCGATCTTAGACGAAGAAATATGTCGTGGATGGATATTACCCTGTATTACAGATTAAGCCCGGACATATATTATGTTCCGATACAGTCCGGCCCGCCTAACGGCCATGCTTACGGACATTATGTGAATAAACCCAAAAAGCAATGGAAAAACATGAATTTCAAAGATAACGACATCGTTAACCTCGTAAATCTTAAGTTCGTTGCTGAACACAACAAACAGAAACCTGCTGAAATAATAAAGATGAGAGAGAACGGCAGTAATTTCAAAGAAATTAATCACAATATTAAAAACAGCAGGAATAAAGACAACGGCAAAGGCCACGGCAAAGACAAAAGATAATAAGAAAACTAATCCGGCGGAGATAAAGGAGTTTAGAAATGTTTTGGAAAAAGATCTTAATATTTAAAGAAAGTGAGTTCTTTAAAAAAAATGCTTATAAGATTTATGCAGTATCCGCCGGATTTATTTTATTAATTATTACATCGTCAGTTATGTCTGCTTCATTCGGAGCTCTGGCCAGGATCGGGGAAGCTGTCGAAGCGCGGAGGCAGACTTTCTTTTTAATAAATAAAGCAAACGATCTGCTGTCTGATATTGTTGACGCCGAGACAGGGCAGCGCGGTTTTCTGCTGACAAATGACGAGACCTTTCTCGAACCCTACCTGAAAGTGCGGGATAATATCGGCGCGAGCTTAGAAGAACTGGGCCAGCTTACATTGATCGGGGAAGCTTACAGTCATATAGACGCTGTAACTCCGATGATCGATCACAAGCTTGAATATTTGATGTACAACATTGATTTGCGGAAACACGAAAGCATGGAGATCGTGCTTCAGAATCTGAGCAGCGGAGGCGGAAAGCTTCTGACCGATTCGATAAGAACTGAATTTAAAAATTATATTCAGATTGAGGAAAGTGCACTTGATCAGGATGAAAAAAAGTTCCGGTCAGATATGAGCAGTTTGTTCTCGACGATACTTACAGGAAGCCTTTTAGTGATTCTGCTTTTATTTGCTTTTTCTTATTTCTTTTATAGAGAAATTAAGAACCGTGTTAAGAATATGGTACATATAGAAACTCAGCACCTGCTTGATGTTCAGAACGATATTAATAAACAGCTTCAGCAAACAAATAACGCTTTACAGATAAGTGAAGAGAAATTGATCGTCACTCTCATCTCTATCGGAGACGGAGTTATGGCTACAGATATTGAAGGAAATGTAACCATCCTCAATCCATGCGCAGAAGAACTTACCGGCTGGACTCAGTCGGAAGCCGCAGGCCGTCCTGCTCAAGAAGTCTTTCGCATTATTGATGAGGAAACCCGTGAACCGGTCGCAATTCCCGTAAAAGACACTTTGACTCTCGGCACAAAACAACTTCTGGTAAACCATACTATATTAATATCACGAGCGGGGAGCGAATGC
Organism: Candidatus Delongbacteria bacterium; assembly: GCA_003477045.1. GTDB lineage: Bacteria > UBA4055 > UBA4055 > UBA4055 > UBA4055 > UBA12480. Next base: position 4,557 of record DMTS01000149.1, on the reverse strand, counting down.
GCTATTGCCGACAGTTGTGCTCCTATATGCGACCGTGAAGGAAAAGTGGTTGGCGCAATCATGGTATTTAGGGATGTAACCGAGCGCAGGGAGATCGATCTGGGTCTGGAAAAGACAAGAAAAGAACTTGAGATCATAAAAAAAACTGCAGATGAAGCGAGCGAGTACTCTGACAGTATCATCAACACTGTCCGTGAACCTTTGATCGCGCTTGATCAGGATCTGAGAGTAGTTTCTGTCAGCCGTTCTTTTTATGAATTCTTCAAAGTTAATCCTGAAGATACCATCGGTCAGCTCATTTATGACTTAGGAAATAAGCAGTGGAACATACCTAAACTGAGAGAACTTCTTGAAACTATTCTTCCGCAGAAAACAACATTCGATAATTATGAGGTTGAACATGATTTTGCTACGATAGGCCGGCGGATAATGCTTTTAAATGCCCGTCAGATCGAACGAAGCATGGGTAAAGAGAAAATCATTCTGTTGGCTATTGAGGATATCACAGAGCGTAAAGAGATCGAAGCGGGCCTTGAAAAGACGAGAAATGAACTTAATGAACTTGCTACGGAATTAAAAAGGGTCGCCCGTGTGAAATCGGAATTCTTAGCTAACATGTCGCATGAGTTAAGGACCCCTTTAAATTCCATAAACGGATTTTCCGAAGTTCTTTACGATGAGACTTTCGGAACGCTGAATGAAAAACAGAAAAAATATGTAAATAATGTCCTGATAAGCGGTAAGCATCTTCTTCTTTTAATAAATCAGATACTTGATATGGCTAAAGTCGAAGCCGGAAAGATGAAACTGTCATTATCAACTTTACCAGCGAAGTCGGTATTAAATGAGATTTCAATGCTTGTAACAGATCTTGTAAATAAAAAGAACCTTCATATGTTAGTTGAAATAGATGATGACCTGCCCGATATAGAAGCTGATGAACTCAAAGTGAAAGAAATTATTTATAATCTGCTTTCAAATGCAGTAAAATTTACTCCTGAAGGCGGTCGGATCGGTATTAAGGCAAGAAAAATAAATTCAGAAATAGAAATTGAGGTTTGGGATACCGGTGTCGGTATTGCTGAGGAAAATATCGAAAAAATATTTGAAGGATTTTTTCGCGTGGATACACCGTATTCCCGCGTGACTGAAGGTACCGGGCTCGGTCTTCCGCTTTCTAAAAATCTGGTAGAACTGCACGGCGGCAGGTTTTCGATCGAGTCCGAAGGCCTTAACAAAGGAACTAAAGTTAAATTTACCTTGCCGATAGTTTCAGCGGAGGTTTTATCGTGATAAATAAAAAAGCATTGATTGTTGATGACAATAAAAATAATCTCCTGCTTGAAAAGGACCTTCTGGAATTAGCCGGATTCGAAGTGTTTTCGGCTGAAAACGCAACCGACGGAATTACGATCGCCAGAAAAGAAAAATTAAATGTCATTATTATGGATGTGAGATTGCCTGACATGCTTGGCACAGAGGCTGCTAAAGTTCTGCGTACCGACAAAGTACCCTGCGAAACACCGATAATATTTGTCACAGCTTCGGTAATGGCGGACGGGATCGATGAAATAAAGAATATAACTAACTCAGGATTTATCGGGAAACCGATAAATACGCGAACTTTTGCTAAAGAAATAAATGAACTAATCAAGTAAATTCGGGGAGATAATCATGAAAGAAAATCCAATAATACTAGTTGTTGATGACCAGCCGCAGAACATTGAGCTCCTCGAAGCGCATCTTCTTCCTCAGGGTTATGGAATTGTAAAAGCTTCGAATGGAGAAGAAGCTCTTGATAAACTTGTTGAATATGAGATCGATCTTGTTCTTTTAGATGTAATGATGCCCGGAATGAACGGATTTGATGTTACACGATTGATCCGTCAGGATGAAAGATTCAGGCTGCTGCCTATAATTCTGGTTACGGCTTTGTGGGAAACAGAAGACAGGGTTAAGGGGATCGAAGCAGGTTGTGATGATTTTATAACAAAACCTCTTGATAAAATGGAATTATTAGCAAGGGTCAGATCATTGTTAAAGGTAAAAGCTTACAATGATCTAGCAAAAAATTTCCGCAATGAGCTTGAATCGGAAGTTTCTATAATAACGGATGATCTAAGGATCAGCGTGAAGAAGATCAAATCGGATTCTCTGGAAACGATCCACAGACTGGCTATGGTATCGGATTATAAAGACAAGAGCGACAGCGCTCATATAAACCGCATGAGCCTTTATTCAGCGGTAATTGCCCGTCAGCTGGGACTTAAAGAAGATACTATAGAGACATTACTCTATGCCGCATGCATGCACGATCTCGGTAAGGTCGGTATGCCCGATCACATTTTGCAGAAGCCTTTTAAGCTTAATCCTGAAGAGTGGGAGATCATGAAACAGCACACGGTCATAGGCGCTAATATTCTGAAAGGATCGAACTCTGAATACATAAACATGGGTGAGATCATCGCCATGCACCATCATGAAAAATGGGACGGCAGCGGTTACCCGCACGGTTTAAAAGGTATTGAAATACCTATTGTCTGCCGTATAACTGCTATCGCAGATGTATTCGATGTACTGACATCAAAACGGCCGTACAAAGAAGCCTATGCAACAGCTAAAGCCCTTTCAATTATCAAAGAAGGGAGAGGAAATCATTTTGATCCTGAAGTTGTTGATGCTTTTTTTGCAGTTGAAGACAAGATACTCAAGATTAAAAAACAATATGAATCTGAAGATAAACCTGAATTCAATATATCCCTGTCGTTTATAGAAGAAGAGGAATAAAATGGATATAAAACCCGTAATACTGGTCGTTGACGATCAGCCTCAGAACATAGAACTTATTCTGGCTCATCTCGTTAATGAAAATTACGAGATAATTACAGCATCGAACGGAGAGGAAGCACTGAAATTACTTTCTGAAAATGTAATTGATCTGATCCTGCTTGATGTTATGATGCCTGACATGGATGGCTTTGAAGTCACCAGAAAGATCAGACAGGATGAGAGGAACCGTCTTCTTCCGATAATTCTGGTTACAGCTCTTCATGAAATCGAGAACCGTATAAGAGGGATCGAGGCTGGCTGCGATGATTTTTTGTCAAAACCCTTCGATAAATCGGAACTGCTGGCAAGAGTAAGGTCACTTCTAAAAGTTAAAGATTATAACGATATGATGAATAAATACAAGATCGAACTTGAATCAAAAGTAGCAGAGAGAACTGAAGAATTAAAGCTGGCTTGCGAGAGTGTAAAACATGCCTCGCTTGAGACTATCCAAAAACTTGCAAAAGCTTCTGAACACAGAGACGAATATACAGGCTCACACATTAAACGCATGAGCCGGTATTCTGAAGCTGTTGCCCGGAGCATGGGGCTCAGCGATAACGCTGTTGAAGCCATCCTATATGGGTCATCTATGCATGACCTCGGTAAAATAGGTATGCCTGATAATATTCTTATGAAACCTGCTAAACTTGATCCTGATGAATGGGAGATCATGAAAAATCACACTGTGCTCGGGGCAAAATTGCTTGAAGGTTCCGATGCAGAATTTGTCAAAATCGGTGAATCGATCGCTCGGCATCATCACGAAAAGTGGGACGGAAGCGGTTATCCAGACAGCTTGAAAGGAGATGACATACCTATAGCGGGCAGGATCGCAGCTATAGCGGATGTTTTTGATGCTCTGACTTCCGTACGCCCCTATAAAAAACCTTTCTCGCTGGAAAAAGCATTTAACATCATCAGAGAGGGAAAGGGAAATCATTTTGATCCCGAAGTGGTAGATGCCTTCTTTAAAGTTCAGGATGAGATCCTAGAAATAAGGAATCGGTTTAATTCAACTGAAAATAATTTCGCTCTTGTTTTAGCAAAAAATTATATGTAATTTTTTATTTAAAAATTTATCATTTAAGCTTAAATACTTACCTCAACAGAATGATCTTTACCGTCATCAGTCAACTGAATATATGAATTTACTTGTGCAGTTCCATCCACGGTTATACGCGTTACGTCTTTAGCGGCAGAATTTCGATTAACAGTTATATTGTAAATTGTACTCCTGAAGCGATAATGAAGTTTAAATACTTTCCATTCTTCGGGCATACACGGAGTGATATAAAGCTTATCAATTTCAAGTTTGAATCCAAGTAGAGATTCAACGATCAGCCGGTACATCCAGCCTGCTGAACCTGTGTACCAAGTCCAACCTCCTCTTCCGATATGGGGGGAAGCAGCATATACATCAGCTGAAGCAACATAAGGTTCAACCTTGTATTTTGAAACTTCTTCGGGTAATAAAGCGTGGTTTACCGGATTGATAATCTTAAATAATTCCCACGCCCGGCCGCTGTCTCCCAACCGGCAGAATGCCATAGCCGCCCAGATCGCAGCATGGGTGTATTGCCCGCCATTCTCCCGTACGCCGGGGACGTATCCCTTGATGTAACCGGGATTCAAATCAGACTTGTCGAAGGGCGGGTCCAGGAGCTGGATCAGCGACTGGTCCCGGTGGATAAGGCGTTGATCCGCCGCCTCCATGGCCGTGCGCAC
>DMTS01000094.1 GCA_003477045.1 Candidatus Delongbacteria bacterium | reverse complement strand
AATAAAGGGGATGTAAATGAAGTTTCCGGCTTATGTAAAAACTGTATTCTTATTTGTTGTTTTGATGCTTATTTCAGGATGCGAAGAGATAACTGAAATAGGTCTGCCGTCGCAGGTGGCAATTCTCAATCCGGCTGACGGATCAGTTCTGACTGAACAGATGACAATGAATTTCAGCATTGTGAACGATGACAATCTCAGTTATACACAGATCGTTATTGACGGAACCGAAGTAGGCAGGCTTTCTAAGGGTCAGACCTCATGGAATTTTACGCCGGCTTTCTACAACGACGGGCTTAATCATACCCTGATAGCAATAACCACCGACAGCGACGATCAACAGAACCAGTCTGATGTCGTCCAATTCAGTGTTAGTGAATCTGCGATGTTATCTCCGGTTTATACGGTTCCCGATCCGGACCATATATATCTGGAAACTGAAAATGTAAGTATGTCGTGGGATCAGATCCCAAATGCAGTTGAATATACCGTACAACTGTCCGAAGATAAATATTTCGGTACGATCCTTTCGGAAAGCACTGTAACCGGCACCAGCGTTTCATTTGGAGTTCTGCCTAAGGAAGCATACTATACCCGAATGAGCGCAAAGAATGTCGCAGGAAAAACTGCGGCATGGTCGAATAATAGAAAGATTTATGTAGGTATTTTTGATATAACCTGGCAGAATGTATATGATTTTCCGGGACCTGCCTGGGCTAATGATGTCATCGTTCTTCCGGACAGTACTTTTGTTTCAGGTGGACCATGTTATGATTCATATCTGGAATATGCAAAAATGTCATTAGTAAAGACTGACCGGATGGGAAATATAGTATGGGAGAAACTGATAGGTGCCGAGAATGCAATTACATACTTGAATTCTATTTCTTACAGAGACGGATACATATACCTTGTAGGGGGCGAAGCGAATCCTGCCAATTACGACAGTAAACTGGTGATGGTTAAAACTGATACGGACGGAAATGTGATATGGAGAAAAACTTACGGGGCCTATGATTCATGGGGATATAAAGCATCTATAACCGAAGACGGTTCGATCTACATTACCTGTGATTACGACGGAGAAAGGTCGCTGTTAAAGCTCAGTTCTGAAGGTACAATTATCTACAGCTATACTCCGGGATATTACACAGATTGGCTTTATTTTACTTTCGATCCGTCGGGAAATCTGATCGTAATGTACGGCGATTATGACGACATATCTCATCTTGTGAAACTGAACGAGAGCGGTGAGCCTTTAAGCGATACAGCTTTAGAAAGTTTGTACATATATTCTGCAAGAGGAATAGCTGCCGATGCCGAAGGCATTTATATCATATATTCCGGCGACAATATAACCAAACTGGGCTATGACGGCACTGTTTTATATGAATATTCAGATTATTCAACTACATTATATTCTTTAAAGCTGGTCAACGGATCACTTTACGCTTCAGGATATGATTATTACGGCAATGCATGTCTGTTTAAAATCAGTACAACTCTAACCTCACCTGTAATAAAATCTTACGGTACAGGTGTACTGACAAATCTTAGGATCATGGATGACGGTTCAGCTATACTGTGCGGTTTTGATACTTATGATATATCTTCAAATACAAATATGCTTTTGATCCGTACTGATAAGGACGGTAACTGTGACGAAAAGTTTACGCCTGCTAAAACCGGGACTGGAACCAAGCTCAAAGTCAAGTATGACAGGATTAAATAAAAATAAAAAGCCCCGAAAAAACGGGGCTTTAATTTTACTTCAAAATATTTATGTGTAAATAACCGGTTCGACTTCCTTCTCGATGACCATAAGTCCGTTCATAGCGAGAGCAGCCATTTCATCTTCACCCGGATAAACTACAACAGGCGCGATCCATGCGGTTCTTTCTTCTATCTGTTTGTTGAAATCGGGATTGTAAGCTATTCCGCCTGTAAGGATTATCGCGTCAACCTGTCCTTTAAGAACTGTAGCATTAGCTCCGATGTCTTTAGCCACCTGATAGATCATCGCGTCGTGTATCTTTATCGCTTCTTTGTCGCCTGCAAGGCATCTTTTTTCAACTTCGTAAGCGTCGTTCGTTCCGAGGTAAGCTGCAAAACCGCCCTTGCCTTTGAACATCAGCTTCATTTCATCGTGGGTATATTTTCCGCTGAAGGCCATTGCGCAAACATCTCCCGCAGGCAATGTTCCGCTTCTTTCGGGGCTGAAAGGACCTTCGCCGTCAAGAGCCTGATTTACATCAACTACCCGGCCTTTTCTGTGTGCGCCGACCGAAATGCCGCCGCCGAGATGAGCGACTATGACATTAACTTCCTCATATTTTTTTGAAACGCTTTTTGCATATTTTCTTGCTACTGCTTTCTGATTTAGAGCATGGAAGATCGATACTCTCTGAAATAACGGGTGTCCCGCTATTCTTGCTACATCATCCATCTCGTCAACTACTACAGGGTCGGCAATTACAGCTACTGCGCCGTTATTTAAGGATTTGACGATATCGTCAGCGATAAGCCCGCCTAAGTTGCTTGCGTGGTCTTTATTGCTGTTTCTAAGATCGTGCTTCATTTTGTCGTTAACAAGAAAAACGCCTGAAGGTACCGGTTTCACAAGCCCGCCTCTTCCTACGATTATCTTTAATGTTTCAAGCTGAATGCCCGCATCTTTCAGTTCTTTGAGAATAACTTCTTTTCTGAAATCGAACTGGTCGGTGATCTTTTTGAACGGCGCGATCTCCTCAACAGAATGCTTGATATTTTTCAGAAAGATCTGCTTTTCGCCGTCAAAAACGGCGATCTTTGTTGATGTGGACCCGGGATTTATTGCCAGGATCATTCTTGTTTCCATCTCACTCTCCATTTTTTATAATTAAATTCTAAGCCATAAGGCATGACATTGCTATACAGTAGTATTTTGAGTTCTCGCTTTCGCTCCTGCTCATTACCACCACCGGTTTTTCAGTTCCCTGAATAAGCCCGCCGAGTTCGGCACCTGCAAAGAGCATCAGCCCCTTATAAAAAGAGTTGCAGGCATCAAGCGAAGGAAAAATAAGTATATCGGCATCTCCGTCAACCGGAGTAATGACACCTTTGATCGCAATACTTTTTTTATCGCAGGCGAGAAATATATCAAGCGGTCCGTCAACTATACAGTTGGGGAGCTGTTTTCTTTCAGCCATTTTGCATATCGCAGAGTAATCTATCGTATTCGGAAAATTCGGGCTGACCTTTTCGCTTGCGCCGATCAGAGCCACCTTTGGTTTTTCTATCCCGAAAGCATTTGCCATTTTTATACAGTATTTTATTTCAGCTAATTTCTGCTTTAAGTCAGGAAAAGGAAGTACTGCGGTGTCTGAAACGAAAAGCAATTTATGATAAGCAGGGATCTGCATTACGGCGACATAGCTCATTATCGCATTAGGGGGAAGAAGCCCTTTGTTTTTATCAAGAACGGCTTTAAGAAATTCNNACATGAATTATATTGAAAATAGACGGGTCAATGTGTTCATCTTTAGCCCTCTGCTCTATCTTGTTTTTACAGCCTACCATTATAGCTTCAGCGAAACCGGATTTTACAGCTCTGAAAATAGCACTTATCGTATTCTGATCCTCTCCGCAGGCAACCGCAACCTTTTTCTTTATTCCAGATCTGATGACATGATCCACCATCTGGTCAAGGCTGGTTATCGGCTGCATCCCGCTTCCCGCTTTAGGCATTCATAGCTCCGAGAGCTATAGAATA
>DMTS01000205.1 GCA_003477045.1 Candidatus Delongbacteria bacterium | reverse complement strand
TTCTGTGAATTCTCGAATTCTTCAATACCGGCAACTTCGGAACCAAACGGTATCGTATCTCCTTTTTGGTGCGATCTGGATCCGTCGGTTCAGGGCAATATATACTATTATTACGACTATAGCTACGGCAGGTTTATTATCCAATACGAGAATATAGTTCAGTACGGTGAGTCGAGCGGAAACAGTTTTCAAATTTTTATTTACAGCGACGGGCAGATATATTTCCAGTATAAGATAATGGGCGGATCAATGCTTAATGCATGTACAGCAGGTATCGAAGATCCGACCGGTAACGTCGGACTTCAGGTAGCGTATAATACAACTTACATAAAAAATAACCTTGCTGTAAGAATTTACCCTTCAGTTGTAGTTACCGACGGCACACTGGCAGTTTCAGAAAGTTCTCTCAATTACGGTAATGTGACTTTGAATGAGAAATCAACTAAACCATTCACGATCTACAACAACCACCCTGCTGAAGTTCTCGAAGGGGAGATCACCACAATAACGGGTTATTCTGTTTCCGAGTCGGCGAAAAATGTACTGGCTTTCGAAATAAACCCTCTTGACAGTATGGTTTACGATCTGGTCTTCCAGCCGGTTTCAGCACAGTCTTATAACGGCTACATAATTATTACTTCAACAGATACGCAAAACGCATCCGATTCGATCTATGTTTCCGGGACAGGCGTAGCCCCGAATATTTATGTGTCACAGGCAGATACGCTAACTGCTGATGTGTTTGTCGGCGGTAACGCAGAAAAGTATTTCAATATAGTAAATAACGGAACAGGGAATCTTGAGTATAATCTGAGAGTATCGCAGATCAGCAAAGGAAGCGGCGGTCCGGACTCATACGGATACACATGGGCAGATTCAGACGGGGCGGTGGGTCCTGAATATTTGTGGAAAGAGATATCCGACAAAGGCACGGCTGTGACTCTGGGTGATGAGGGCTTCTTTACCGCAATGCTGGGATTTACTTTCAACTTCTACGGAACGGATTTTACTTCAGTTAAGATCGGATCCAACGGGTTTCTGACATTCACTTCGTCATCGGACTCACCGACAAATCAGGCTATTCCTTCAGCCACCGATCCGAACAATGTTATTGCAGCCTTCTGGGATGACCTAGACCCGTCAATACAGGGAAACATATATTATTATTACGACAGTGTATTCAATAGATTTATTGTTCAGTACGAAAATATTGTAAGGTTCGGAACAACAGCAGGAAACACTTTTGAGATCATTTTAAATTCAGACGGCACAATAATTTATCAGTATAAGGCGTTGAACGGACTGACGAATTCGTGCACTGTAGGAATAGAGAACTCGGACGGTACCACCGGTTTACAGCTGGCTTACAATTCCGCTTATCTTAAGAACAGCTTTGCTGTAGAGTTATACCCGCCGACATGGATAAGCACTACACCGAGATGGGATTATATGCTGCCCAGCGACACGACTGAGGTTACTGTTGGTTTCAATTCCGCGAATCTTACTCCCGGAATTCACTACACTAATTTGAATATTGACTCAACCGACCCCGATACTCCGACAGTAACTGTTCCGGTAAAATTCAATATTATAGAACTTACCGCACCTCAGAACGTTACAACATCTTTGGTAGGGGCTACTATAAAACTGAGCTGGACTGCAGTTCCATACGCTACAAGTTATAAAATCTACTCTTCGGATACTCCATACGGAACTTTCGTTGAAGATACGACCGGAACTATAAACGGAACACAATGGACAACAAATATAGTGAACGCTAAAAAGTTCTACAAAGTAACTGCTTACGCTGCAAAATAAAAAAGGAGAGGTAATTATGAAAAAATTGAGTTTAATTCTAATGCTCGCAGCGATGACGGCAGTTTATTTCGCAGGATGTTCTGACGACGATAAAGACAAACCCTCTGCTCCCGTACCGGACACGATACTGAAAGTTATTGTAAAAGGGAAAGTGAACATGGACACTGTTCCGGACACGATAGATGTGTCAAACTCTAATGTTGTTGTTTACGACGCAGAAACAAATCAGTCTGTTATAAGAGATATGACAAACTCTGAAGGAGCTTGCTATTTCGAGCTTGAGGAGGGAAATTATTATCTCGAAGTTACCGCACAGGGATTCGATCCGTCGCCTGCTCCAAATGTTACAGCTATTCCCTTCTTCGTTACTTATCAGGATACGACCGCTCAGGTCAGATATCTTAATGAAAATCCGTTGGCCGGCGCGGGATATATCGAAGGTAAAGTAGAGCCTGCGGTGAATAATGTTTTGATAATAGCTGAAAACGCCGCGGATTTCAATAGATATTCAGGAGTTTCAGGCCCGGACGGATATTTCGTAGTCTTTAACTTGCCGCTCGGAAGCTACAATATTGAAGCTTTTAAGGCGGGATACAAACAAAGCGCGGCTGTTTCTTCGACTTTATACGCAGGTGCTCCTCAGGATTCAGTTGCTGTACTTGTTGAAACTTATGCGGGCTCATCAATATCCGGATCGACAAGCTTTATTGCCGGAGCCGTTGCCAAACCTACAGATATAGTACTCAGAGACATAAAGACCCTTGATGCGATACCCGGTTTGACTGTAAGTACGGATTCATCCAATAATTATACGATAGATAATATTCCCGACGGTGATTTTATCATATGGGCTTCACTTAAAAATGATGATAATGTTATCGATCCCGACTGGCTTTTCAAAAATCCCGGCGCACTGGAACTTACTTTTCCGACAGACAGCGGGACCGTACTCGGCTTTACACTGACAGGGGCGATAGTTCAGAATTCCCCTACAAACCCTGCGGATTCAATTTATGCTTTCATGGCAGATTCCATCGTACCGACATTTGTATGGACAAAAATATCATCATATTCTTCAACAAAACAGTGGATACTGGAAGTAAGAGACATTAACGGAAGAAGGATATGGGGGGGATTTGAGCCGGACGGAACGATAAACCACGCTTTTATTGGAGCTGCAGAAACTAGTGTTGAATTCAATTTCGATGGATCGGCTTTATCAGAGCTTGTCCCCGGTGAAATTTATCAGTGGAGCATTTGGGCTGACGACGATACTGCTCCGGGAATACAGACACTTCTTTCTTCTTCGGAAGACCTCCGCGGACTTTTCCAGGTACCAGAGCCGATACCTGTAAAATAAACGATTTAAAGTAATCAAAATAAACCCGATGAAAAAATCGGGTTTTTTTATTTTAAAGATCTAAATTTTAGAATTGACAAAAATGTTTTAATAGGATATTTTTCAACCTATTATTTATATGTGAAAATTTTCACAGTTAAAATAGGAAAAAATTATCATGAAGGGAGAGCGAACATGCTTGAACAAAAAATAGTTGACAGGATACTGAAGCTTAAAGAAAGGTATCCGAGGAAAGAATCGGCACTGATGCCGGCGATGATGCTTGCTCAAAAAGCCCACGGAAACTATTTGTCCGAAGATGATATGGACGAAGTTTCAAAAATTGTAGGTGTAACTTCCGGGAAAGCTTATGGCGTTGCGACTTATTATACGATGTACAATACAAAAAAAGTCGGAAAATTTCATATTCAGATCGACACAAACATTCCTGCAACTTTGATGGGAGCGGTTAAAGTTCTCGATTTTGCAAAAAAGGAGCTGGGAATAAATGCAGGAGAATCTACTAAAGACGGTATGTTTACGCTCGACGAGGTCGAATGTCTGGCTTCCTGCGGAACCTGCCCCGTCATTCAGGTAAATGATGTTTATTTTGAGAATATGTCAATAGAAAAAACCAAAGTGCTTTTGGATTCGCTTAAAAAAGGCGTTATGCCGATACCGGAAGAGCCGGTTTATTTCGGCGGAACCGAGTGCAATGCTCTTCTCAAAAACAGAACAGTAAAAAACTCAACTTCGATCGAAGTTTATAAAAAGAACGGCGGATATAAAGCTCTTGAAAAAGCTCTCGGAATGGAACCTGCCGCAATCCTGAACGAAGTTAAAACTTCAGCGATCAGGGGCAGAGGAGGAGCGGGATTTCCGGCCGGAGTTAAATGGGGATTTCTTGCAAAAGGCACCGGAAAACCGGTATATCTCGTATGCAACGCTGACGAAGGTGAACCGGGAACTTTCAAAGACAGACAGATCATGGAATACGACCCTCACCTTCTTATTGAGGGAATGATAATCTCCGCAAAAGCAATAGGATCTAAACTCGGATTTATCTACATTAGGGGAGAGTTCGACTGGATAGCAGATATTCTCGATAAAGCCGTTGAAGAAGCAAAAGCCGACAAAAAAATGGGTGATTTCGATATAATAGTTCACAGAGGAGCAGGAGCTTATGTCTGCGGAGAAGAGACAGCGCTTATCGAATCTATCGAAGGAAAAAGAGGTCAGCCGAGAATGAAACCTCCTTTCCCTGCCGTTGCCGGACTATACGGCTGCCCGACCATTGTCAACAATGTTGAAACTTTGGCAAGCGTTCCTTTTATCATCGAAAAAGGTGCTGATGAATTCAAAAAATTCGGATATGAAAACAATACGGGATTTAAGCTTTTCGGTATAAGCGGATGCGTAAATAAACCCGGTGTTTATGAATATCCGATGGGTGTTCCGTTCAAGAAGCTTCTCGAGGCTGCCGGCGGAGCAAAAGGAAAGATCAAAGCTGTCATAGTCGGCGGTCTGTCCGTCCCTATCCTTAAGGCTGAAGAGCTTGACGGCCTTAACATGGATTATGATTCATGTATCAAAAAGGGTACAATGCTCGGTTCCGGCGGTATCATGGTAATAAACGAAGAATTTTCAATACCTGAAATAGCCTACAGAACTATAAAGTTCTATGCTCACGAAAGCTGTGGAAAATGTACGCCGTGCAAGGAAGGATCTCATACTATCGTAAAAATCCTGGGAAAACTTCTTAAAGGTCAGGCTACGCAGGATGATCTTGACAACATGGTAAGAATCATCGGATCTGTCAACGAAGCGGGTTCGACCCTGTGCCCTACCGGACAGGCTTTTGCTATGCCTATCAAAGCCATGTATGAAAAATTCAATGATGAATTCAAAAAATTACTAAAATAAATTATTCGGAGTCAGTATGAAAATCACCATTAACGGCAAGCTTGTGGAAGCGATAGAAGGACAGACAGTCCTTCAGGCTTCAATTGCCAATGGAGTTTACATTCCGCATCTCTGTTACCACGAAAAAGTTGGAGCGGCAGGAAAATGCCGTGCCTGCGTGGTTGAGATCGAAGGGATGAGAGGATTGCAGACATCATGTTCAGTTCCCGTAAGAGACGGAATGGTAGTCAATACAGTTTCACAGAGCGCTCTTAATGCGCAGAAGCTTGTGATAGATCTGATGCTTTCATCAGGTACTCACGACTGTCTGGCCTGCGAGCAGAACGGTAACTGTGAATTGCAGGATGCCGCTTACTTTCTGGGAATTGAAAGAGCATCCGTCCAGTACGGCGAGATCAACAGAGAATTCGATACATCATCCGAATTCGTTTATGTTGAAAGAAATAAATGTATTTCATGCGGAAGATGCGTTGCGGCATGTAATACTACCGTAGTGAACCAGGTACTTGATTTCGGTCACAGAGGACATCATACGGAGATAGTTTTTGATACTGACAAAAAGATGGGTGAATCAACCTGCGTACAGTGCGGCGAATGTTCACAGATGTGTCCCGTTGGCGCTATAGTGGATAAAAACGCGCGCGGAAAAGGAAGGCCGTGGGATCAAAAAAAGGTCGAAACTGTTTGTCCATACTGCGGAGTAGGATGTAAGCTTGAGCTTCATGTTGACCCTAAAACAAATAAGATCGTTAAGGTCAGAGGAGTTGAGGACGCTCCTACTAATAAAGGTATGCTCTGCGTAAAAGGAAGATACGGATTTGATTTCGTAGGACATTCTGAGAGGCTGACAACTCCTTTAATCAAAGAGAACGGACAGTTCAGAGAAGCAAGCTGGGAAGAAGCGATCGAACTTGTTGCAACAAAACTAACTGAAGTTAAAGATAAATACGGGGCTGATTCAATTATGGGTCTCGCTTCGGCAAAAGTAACAAACGAAGAGAATTACACATTCCAGAAATTAATGAGGACAGCGATCGGAACCAACAATGTCGATCACTGCGCGCGTCTCTGACATAGCTCTACCGTGGCCGGTCTGGCCGCATCATTCGGTTCAGGAGCTATGACAAACGACATCAACGGAATTAAATCTTCGGATGTCGCACTTATAATCGGTTCTGACACATCTGAAGCGCATCCGATCATAGCAGCAAGATTGAAACAAGCTGCTGTCGAAGGTAAAACAAAACTTATCGTAATAGACCCAAAAAAGATCAAAATGGCTGATTTCGCGACTATATACGCATGCCAGAGACCCGGTACAGATGTAGCGGTAATGAACGGCATGATGAATATAATTCTGAAGAACGGCTGGGAAGACAAAGAGTTTATCGCGAACAGAGTCGAACCTGAGAGTTTTGAAGCCCTGAAAAAAGAAGTTGAGAATTTTACGCCGGAATATGTTGAAAAAATTTCAGGCATTCCTGCAAATACGCTGGAAGAAATAGCTGAACTTTTCGGAAAAGCAAAAGCAGCTGCGCTTTATTATGCAATGGGTATCACCCAGCATACAACAGGCGTTGA
>DMTS01000227.1 GCA_003477045.1 Candidatus Delongbacteria bacterium | reverse complement strand
AATCCTGCCCTTGAAGCTACGCTTTGACAAGTTATTGACTGGTGCAAATGAAATCTCTCTTCTTGTTCAGAACAAGGCGTAAATACGCACGCTGTATCAGTTCAACAGCCTGCATAAGCTCCTAAAAAGTATTTTTTCGCCTTGTAAGAGATTCCATTTGTGACTCGTGTTACTTGTGTGCTCGATATAGGATTTCTTACTTGGAGTTTTCAAATCTGGACTTGTTTTTGCTTTTGTTTTTGTTTAGTTTACGATCTGGTAACATAGGCAAAACATCGCTGACTTGTTTATACGACTTGTGTGGCGCTTTTAGCCTTGACCGTTGTAGGAAAATGCGAAATGTTTAACAAAATGGAGTAAGAGGTTTATATGGATAGGTGTTTAAAAAATGATGCATATTTGGTCTTGCTAATACCGGAACCTTTTTCAGATCAAATTTATAATTTACGTATGAAATACGATCCCTTCTTAGCGAAGTTACCTGCCGAAATTACAGTATTAGGATCATCAGGCACGGGTCAAATAAAGTCTGGTCAGAATATTCAAAAGATTATTGAGGCTGTTGATGATAAGATAACTAAAATAAAAGCCTTTGAGTTCAATTTTAAGAAAATGAGTAAATTCCCTGGTTCAAAGATATTTTATTTGGAACCCGAGCAAAGAGATAGTTTTGACAATATACATACATTACTTAAATCTACAAGTATTGAAGTTAAGCCTATACCCTATCCATATAATCCGCATTGTTCTATTCATTCTACTAGTGATCTTGACAGTGAAAATAAGGAAATTCTAATTGAAATGATATGCAAGGACAAGATCAAAATCGACAAGCTTGCCCTTATTGAGTTTGATTTTCCCCCTTTTGAATTAAACATCCTGAAAGTATGGGAGCTAACTTGTTAACTATTCTTGACCATTTCGCATCTACCTACAACATAGGCAAAATATCANNGCTTTTAGCCTTGACCGTTATCTGAAATTGCAATTTTTGACTAGTATCTAATAGTGTCAGTGAAAAAAGGAATGTAAAATGAAAAGAAAAACGTATTTAGTATCAATTTTAATGTTAATGGTTTTTTATACTTTCGCTATATCAGATGATAGAGATCAACAACCTATTCTGCTTGAGAAAGTTGTAAAAGCTGATACGCTGTCGCTATCTTCAGAAAACTCAAATGGCATAGACAGGATGAAATTACTCGAAGAAAATGAAAAGGCTCTTTTTGCAGGTTTTGAATTTCTTAAACCAATAAATATGCCTGAACAAGATAAGTTGAAACTGCATTATGAATCCTATAAACAAAAATATTTTAAGCTTGGACTAGGATCAATTGACGATATTCCCCTATTATACAAATCTAGAGTAAATCTTGATGCAATAGAAAAGTTTAAAAGTATCGGTATTGATTTATACAATTTGAGTCATAACAATTATTCAGGAAGGCATGGTTTACCTTTGAAACCAACACTACTATTCTCACAAGTTGTTGTCTTAGGTACTGTCGTTGATAGTCTCAATTATCCTTTTTACGATGTTACTTATCATGACAGCTATGTCATCAAAGTAGATAAATTTTTGAAGGGGCAAGATTATTATAAAACATTACCTGATTATATTCAGATTTTTACTCGCGAAGGAAAAAAACAAGGAAAAGACGGCGAAATATTAAAACCTTTCATAACTCCTCCTAAAACCCGTGGATATGAAATAAACAAGCAGTATGTGTTTATATTAGGAAAACCATTTTATTTTAACCAGTATGATGATTATAAGAAAAATGTCCTTGATCGTAAAGATAAAAAGTTATCCGAAAGAGATAACTATCTGAAGAAATTATTTGAACCGACTTCATTTGAATACATATCCAGAAGTATTGATTATCTCGATTCAATTCAAAATATTGTACAGAAAATTGAAAAATTCAATGATACAAAGAATTTTTTTAAGAGGAAGGACTAAATGACATTAAAATTGACAACTAATAGCAGAATAATTGGAAAAATTGCAACAACAGATAACATAGGCAAAATATCACTNNGTGCTTTTAGCCTTGACCGTTATGGGAAATTGCCGTTAATCTTAGAGGGTTCTAAAACTGTTTACGAATACAAAGAGGAGTAAATCATGAGAAATTCAAATTCAACTATGATGAAGTACATTAAACTTGTGCTGGCATTATCAATCGTTGTCATAATTGTCTGTTGCTCAAAAAAAGAAACAACATTTGAAAGAAGTACGGTAAATGGAATCATGATAACAAGAAACAATGGAAATCCTGCTGACCCAGAGTTTAGAATAGAGTTGAAAGAAATAGGGCAAATCAACATGGAAAACGTAACGGATTCGATCAAATTTCTCAGTAGTATCGCTGATGTAACTATGGATAAAGATGGTAGTTTATTTATAATTGATTATATGAAATGTAAAATTCATAAATACGATAAGAACTGTAATTTTATAAAAACTTTCGGTAGAAAAGGTAACGGACCTGGAGAATTTGAGTATGTAACTTATATGAATATCAGAGAAGATACAATTTTTGTACCGAATGTAAGTACCATGATGATAATGAAATATGATACTGCCGGTAATTTCATAGAAAATAAAAGACTATACGATATCTCTAAATTCCCTATGTATCCTGAGAAATTCGGAGAAAAATATATCAGTCAAACAAGAGATTTTATCCCGGATGAGGAAAAAGGAATTGTATTCTATGAAACTATTAGTCTATATGATAGCGACTTCATGTTTGAAAAACATTTGTATATAAATGAATATTCAGAGGTAGGTGCTGAACCTGAAGATCTGATTAAAAAAGGACATCGAGTTGCTTTTAATGACAGCAATATCTTTGGATGTGAAGTATCAATCGATAATTATTTCATTGATGTTTTTAATAATAATGGAATTAAAAAAAGGCAGATCCAAAAAAATTATAGAAGAACTAAATCGGATGAAGATTCTTATGTCAACTCTATTCAAGGAATGCAGACAGACAAATATGGCAGGCTTTGGGTAGGTGTACATGACGTGAATTTCCCAGGGAAAAGAATATACGACATTTATGACAACGATATCTTTATCAATAGAGTTACTCTAGATATTGAAAAAGGTTATTTTGGAGAATTTATAGAGGATAAATTTGTAGCTATAAATAGGGACACAAACAGCATTAAAGTTTATGAATACGAAGAGGTAAAAGAATAACGGACATGGATTAACGGCAACATACCCATAACATAGGCAAAATATCACTGNNGTGCTTTTAGCCTTGACCGTTGTGTGAAATATTTAATTTTTATAGGAGAATGAAATGCGTTACAAATTATTACTGATCATTACGATCATCTCAATACTAATAACTTCATGCTCAGAATCTACTGAACCAAGTAATGAAGAATTTAGTGTAATTGATCAAAAGTTTTTTAAAAATTTTTTTGCAAACAAAATAATCAAAACAAGTGATAGTTGTCTTGTGATGGCTGGTAATGATAGTGTTTACACTCCTACTATCATTAAGTTAAATATTGAAGGTAATGAGTTATGGAGAAAACAAATTCAACCTATAGATTCTCCGAGATTTACTAATAACATGAACAGCCTTGTCGAAACTGCCGACAAAGGATTTTTAGCCTTATTTGAATCTTACTCTGATACCCGTTTATTTAAATTGGACGGAAATGGCAATATGGTCTGGGAAAAAAAATTAGGTTCTGCAGATCAAGTTAAAGTATCTCTCGATTCAGAAAACAATATAATAATTGTTGATAGAATGATGGTACAGAAACTTGACAAAAATGGTAATGTTGTTTGGTATGGGTTCTATTTTGATGAGTTTGCCTATATTTACGGTGATGCTCAATTTTGGGTATATTCTGTCTATGATAGTACAGTCAAACCAAATGGAGACATTGTAATCATTTATAACTCTCCCATCTGCGACTTAGTAAGAATATTTATCGATAAAGATGGTAATTTTATTTCTGGTAGTCATTACTATGTTGATATAAAAACAAATGCAATGTTGTATTCAGAAGGAAACTATAACTACATCTTAGGTTGCTATGAAGATATGAACAGTGAAAAACAGGTTTTCCTTATGCAGCTATATAATTATTCCTCGGATGGAGTTTCTAATACATTTGCTGAACTTGCAGGTTTTGATGATTATTTTGAAAGTATTAATAAAACTGAAAGTGGAGATATTATTGTTACATCGCATGGTAATATTATAATGAATATTGATTGTTTTCACCCCACTTTGAATTGGCATTATACTATCAATGATCTTGACTCATATGCTTATCCAAGAACTTATGATACTATTGAAATAAATACTAATCAATTCGCAACAATACTATATGTTGGAAGAATAATAGGCAGCGAAACTGAATTTGAAGGTACAATTTTAAGACTATTTCAGAAAAATTAAATACTTCACACAACATTGGAAAAATGACTTGACCCGTGTTATATTTGATCTTGTGAGCTTTTTTCCATGACCGTTACCTGAAATAGCCATTTTGGAGGTTAAATATGATAAGATATTATAGAATATTACTACTGGGAATAATACTATTTTCTGTCAATTTATCTTTTTCACATTGGCCAACAGCACAACCTTCCATTTTGGAATTGATACAAGAATCTGAATATATTTGCTTAGTTATAAATACATCTCTTGAAAAAAATACCGCTGAATACAAAATAATAAAAAACTTTAAAAGCATATTAACTGGCAAAATAATATTTAACAATGTGAAAACACCAGTCTTTGAAAAATATAGACAAGGAAGAGTCGATTCGTCAAATGAAGTTGATTCTATTTTTGTTTCAAGAAATGAAGAAGCAATATTATTTCTAAATAAAGATTTGAGCCTTGTAAAAGGTGCCTTAGGTAAAGTTATAACCACAAATGAAAATAAAGAATTATTAACATCCTCTATTGAAGAACTTATCCTCTTTTCAAAGAAAACAATGACTGAAAGCCAATTTATTGACTATTTTGTAAATAATTTTGAAAATGACAATCAGTACTTTCATAATAGCCTTATTCGGGAAATTACAAAAATTGATCTAAAAAAACATGTAGAAAAAATCAAATTACTTCTAAATAGTAAAAATAAAGATGTAAGATCTTATGTAATTTCTTTATTAGGAAAAGCTAAAGTAGATACAGTTATTCCTCAACTTATTGAATGTATGTTAAATGATCCCGATGTAAATGTTCGTTATTCAGCGGCAATCTATACTGGTACCTATAATGATGCTCGGATTACACCAGCATATATTGAAGCTTTTCAAGATAAAGACCCAGGTGTGCGACTAATGGTTGTTCGCAGCTTGATAAATAGAAAAGATAAAACTCTTGATATATTTGAGAAAGCTCTGAACGACACAAGTGAAATGGTAATAATTGAGGGCATTAGAGGGTTTGATAGATATTATCATCCTGATATAATCTCAAAATTAACATTATTAACGAATCACAATAGTGATAAAGTTAGGCAACAAGCAAAATACTCGTTGGAAAGACAGGACAAAATGGCTACTGGCAGGTAACATAGGCAAAATATCACTGACTGGTTTATACGACTCGTGTGGTGCTTTTAGCCTTGACCGTTAGGGGCAATGTGTAATTTAGACTGGTTCTTAGTATAAAAAAGCTGCTGAGCTTATATTCTGCCTTCGTAAATATCCCAGATCGGGAAGCATAATTCAAAATCATTCCACGAAATATCTCCGTATTCAATCGTAAAAGATCCAAACAGGTCTTTGTTTAGATACTTTGTACTCATAGGATTTCTTGAATTTCGTAAAAAATTTTCAAAATCAATAATTTTTCTAACGCCGTCAGAGAAAAGAAATTCTATTTTATAATCTCCCCTGTATACTGCTTTCTCTATCGAAATTACCATAATCAGACCTTCTTTTCTATTTTTTCGCAGTTAACCGGTATATTGTAAACAGTGAAATTACAAACAGCCCCTAACATTGGCTACATGAAACTGACCGGTTTTTTACAAGGAATTTTATTTCGGCATCCATGCGCCCGAGTCTATACTCTTGAAGTTTGTTGAAAATATACAGCTTTATTTATACACTTTGGCATTCGAAAAAAATTATTTCCTGACCACTGCGATCTTGCCGGTGATGTTTTTTGTTCTGTCGTTTTTATTAAAAGCAATTACCTGATAAATACCTGTTGAAACTATTTTTCCGCTATTATCCCGCCCGTCCCATCCGAGCTGAATATTAAGCTCCTTTCCGCCGTCTCCGCCCCTCACAAGCATCCCCTTAAGGTCGAAGATCTTCGCAGTGTCGTAAATATTTCCGTCCTCGGGAAAATAAAAACCCATTACCGAGTTTCCGTCGTTGATGAAAGGCGATGGCTTGGTCTGTATCTCCCCGCTTTTCACTTTGTCCGATTTGAATATCCTGCCGTACTCGATGAAAGAAAGTCCGTTATCCGAAGAAATTATCGCTACACCGTTCTTTTCATCGAACTCAATATCATTGATGACATTATCCGGAAGATTGGTTTTAATTATCTCTCCGGGCGCGGTTGAACTTCCGGAATAATACTTTGGAACATAGTGCCTCCATGCTTTGTTATCCGAAGAAAGAACGCTTATACCCTTATCTGTGGCAAACCATTTCTCGTTTATATTGTTCACTTCTGCGTCATAGATAAAATTGCTTATCGGCCCTGAAGCCACATTGGTTATATAGGCTGCCGACAAACTTTGAGGCGATGTCGGGGAAATTTTCAGATCAATATATTTTATACCGTTATTTGTAGCTATCCAAACTGTATTATCGTCATCTCTGACTATATCAATTATACCCTCTGACATCGGAATGGCTTTCACGCTCAGATACTGACCGTCATAAATGCCTACCCCTAGACCGTTCAAACCTCCAAATGACTGTTTCGAACTGCCCAGCCATACCCAGTTCTGATTATTATAACGGTCAAGATAAATGTCATACGGGCAGGTAAAATTTTCAAGCGGGAATGATCTCTCAACTACTCCCGATGAATTTAATACAGTCACTGTAGAATCAGCATCAATGTCGTTCCAGTTGGTTATCCATATCCTTTTCTGCGGATCTTCATATATGCCGGGATGAACCGGATACCTGGTTGAGACCCCCACCGGGCTTCCGAAAGAATAGTTTTTCTTATAAACATAATCATTACCTTCAAGCTGAAAATAGTTTACTCCCACGCCCCAGGTGCAGATATAAAGGTCGTTATCCTGAGCAAGCATGTTAGTGGAAGACCCTCTTGCGCTATACACTGTTTCACAGAATGAATCATCCGCCATCTTCATGTATGAAAAGTTATTGCTTGTCAGATAGACCAGATTTCCGGAGGCATCATCTATCACCGCTTTTTTGATCCCTTTTTCTTTAGGCACATTAAAATTCATCGAATACTCTGTATCGTTTGAAACATCATAATACGAATACCCTCTGGATGAAGTAAAATAAACAGTGTTGTTTACGACGGTGAAAACTTTAGTGTCAGGTTCTTCCGTTCCGAATATTATCTCCGGAATTCCTGCGATCTCTTTCGATATCTTTTTTATAACTGTCGCACCAACCTGATCGAGCGAAACATAAAAATTGGTACTGTCAAATATCCCGAAATATAAATTTTCATTATTAAATGCCGCCTGTTTAACTGCTGAACTCCCACTCACCAAATATAACCCGTTATTCGTCAGCACATAGAGTTTATCTGTATTTATAGCAAAACCGTTTACTATGGTTCCGGCGGCGAATCCGGAAATCACGCTCCAGTTGCTCAGATAATTAATGTTAGGTGCAGCTTCGGAAATATAATGAAGGCCCGTAGGAAGTGCTGCATAGATCACCCCGTTTACGACCGATAAGCTTTTAACATTTCCCGTCATCGAATTTATTTCTGAAATTTCATACTTCTTGTATGTATCATTGAATTTGTATCTTGCAAGAAGCCCGCTTGTAGCTACATAAATATATTTAGCCGATGAAAATATTCCGTTCAGAGTATAAACTCCGGCCTGTTCTATATCATTTAGGTATGAAACTTTCTTCCCGGCTAAATCTAAAACCGAAACCGAACAGTCGTCGTGCCCGAGCCAGAACATCCCGCGGTAATCTTTTTCAATTTTCGTCACATCGGGTTTATACAATCCGTCGTCCGTGTCATAGACGGTGTTGTCACTGCCGGAATTATAGATCATTCCGCCGTTCGTGCCGAAATAAAGTTTACCCGAGTAATTTTTTATGTCATATCCTTTTGTGATCGAACAAAAGGTAGTACATTTTATTTCCGCAGAAATAAGGCTTACGATCATTATTAGAACCAACATAATTACTTTTGAACGCATATATCTACTCCGTTTTTTCTAATGCCTGAATGATAATAGTTTCAACAAAATTCTTCCTCGCTTTAACGATCTTGAATTTTAATTTTCTGACCTCAAAAGTTTCTCCCTGCTCGGGGATCCTCTGAAGGTGATTTGTAATAAAACCGTTGACCGTGCCGTTCTTATCTCCGAATAATTCTTTTTCATCACCTGTGATACTCCGGATCATGCCGTCAAGTTCCTCAAGATCGGCGCTCCCTGCGACAATGAAAGACCCGCTCTCAGGCCTGTAGATTATACCTCTGTCTGAAGTTTTTCGGTCGTGAGGATCATCAACTTTTCCGACAATAAGTTCAAGTATATCGTGCATTGTTACTAGTCCGATGCACCCGCCGAACTCGTCAATGGCAACGGCTATTGTGGCTTTATCCTTCTTAAGTGTTTTAAAAAGCGAAAGAACGCTCGCGTTTTCCGGAATGAACAGAACCGGTCTGACTATATCTTTGATCTCCTGCGGGTCTTTAAGGAGATCCTTTACAAAAGCAGCACCGACTATATTATCCAGATCGTTCTCATACACGATGATCTTTGAAAACGAAGTAAGCATCACCATTTTTTTAAGCCTGTAAACAGGGCTGTTCAACTCAACGGAGATAATATTTTTTCTGTGCAGCATTATCTCTCTTACCTTTTTCTCATCGAGGCTCATCACGCTTCTTATTGCAAGGGCGTCTTCCTTTTTTACCGATCTGGTCCTTGTGGCATTCTCGAGTATTACATCAATGTCATCTTTTGATATCATCACCCAGCTATCTTTACTCATCGGTATTCTCAGAAGTTTAAGCAACCATTTGCTCATTATCCCGACAATACGAGTTATCGGAGAAAAAAAGATTTTCGCCGCCAGAAAAGGGTAGATAAATTTTACCGAAAGTGCTGTGCTGTATTTTTTACCTATTACCTTGGGTATCATTTCTGAAAATATTACGAGCAGTATCGTTATAATAAAGGTGCTCTCGTAATGAGAAATATCCCACTTCATATCAGCTACAAGGTATGCAAAAAAGGTCGCATAGGCTGTATTGGCTATATTATTACCGACAAGAACAGGCACAAGAAAATTATCGGGATTTTTGATCAGTCTCTTTACCTGAATGGCTGAACGGGCTCCGGATTTACTCAATACCCTAATCTTAATTCTGTCGGCAACCGTATAAACTATCTCGGACATGGAAAAAAAGAATGAAAGAATAAAAGCTGCTATTACAAGTGTTATCAGCATAGTTTTACCTCGATCGTCCCGCTGCTACGGTCGATTATCTCTTTGATGAAATTATCGGTAAAACCTCTGTTGATCGATACTACTGCTTCCGGTCTGTCGGTATAGGATTCTGAAATGATCTCCCCCTCGTACTTGCTCAGTAAATTCATCACCATGCTTGTTTGATCGTAATTATATGAAAATTTCACATTTTCTCTGATCTCGACCGTCACTTTTTCGGCCGCTTCTATTACTTCCTTCGCAGCTTCGGTGTATGCCTTTATAAGTCCGCCCGGCCCAAGATTTGTGCCGCCGTAATACCTTGTGACGACCAGCAGGACATTCGACAGCCCGCTTCCTTCCAGTACGCTCAACATCGGTCTCCCTGCGGTTCCCGAAGGCTCACCGTCATCGCTTGAGCGGGTGTAAACATTTTCTCCCAACCCTGCGGTATATGCGAAACAGTTATGCGTGGCATCGTGAAACATTTTCCTTATCTTTTCAAGATCGCTCTCGGCTTCATCTCTGTCTTTTATCCCGTACAGACGGCCGATAAACCTTGATCCTTTTATTTTTTCGATCTCTATTTCTGTATTTTTAGTGACTGTTATATATTTCTCTTTTTCCATTTTCAGATGAGTTTTATAAATTCTTTTAACAGCTCAATAAAACTTTCCTGCGATCGTTTCGCCGTATCGAGCACTTCAACATGAGAAAGAGGCTTGCCCGTAATTCCCGCAGCCGGATTTGACACTCTTGAAATACAGGCTATGTCCATTCCGTAACCGACGGCTCGGACTGTTTCAGGCACTGTTGACATTCCGACCGCATCAGCGCCCGACAGCCTCAAAAAATCTATTTCTGCTTTTGTCTCAAAACTCGGTCCCGTCATGTACGCATAGCATCCTTTGTGAACTTCGATACCTTTATTCCTGCCGGCTTCTTCAAGCAGGGAGTTCAATTCCTTTGAATAAGGCTCTGGCAAGACTTTTTTATACTTGGACGAGAACGGGGCAATATATTTTTCGAGAACTAGAATAGAGCCCGGTCCGTAACTGCGGTTTATCCCGCCGGCCGCATTGGTTAGAAGAAGTTTTTTTACTCCTAAAGCTTTTAAAATATCTATCGGAAAAACCGCTTCTTCATAGCTGTATCCTTCGTAATAATGAACTCTTCCGGCCATTATCATCAGCTTTTTACCGGCATATATCCCTGTGCTTATCATGCCTTTGTGACCCATAACTGTCGAAACCGGATAACCTGGCATATCTGAAGTCTTTACCTGCTTTAAATTTTCCATATTGTCTTCGAGGAACGATAATCCGCTGCCGAGAACAATTGCAATATCTAAATTTTTCGAGTCCAGCATATTTTCAATATATTTCTTCGTTTCAAATATCTTCATTTTCCCGCCATAAAAAATCATCTGCAAAATAAACAATTTTATCTCTCTTAACAAAATAATTCTTTATATTACCTTCAATTAAAAACGGGAAGTCAATGAGTGAAGGGATAGTTTTAATAAAAAAAGCGCTGAGAAAAAAAATAAAACTGCTTAAGTCAGAAATGGGCGAGAGTGATAAAAAGACCAGGGCTGAAGCCGTTATGAAAAAACTGGAATGCTCCTCTGAATTTAAAAATGCGAAAACAATTTTCATTTACTGGGCTATGGACGATGAGATAGACACAAAATACTTCATTCTGAAGTGGGCTGAAAGAAAGAAATTCATACTCCCGGCGATAAACGGCGATGAACTTCATCTTAAAGAGTTCACCGGAGTACATAAGCTGAAAAACGGCGATCTTTACTCGATCCCTGAACCTGACGGAACACCTTTTCATGACTTGGGCAGCATCGACTTGGCTATCGTACCGGGAATCGCCTTTGACCGGCATAATAACCGCATGGGCAGGGGAAAAGCTTACTATGATAAAATCCTTTCTAAATTGAAAGGGACATCTCATCTTATAGGCATCTGTTACGATTTTCAGATGGTCGAAAATGTACCTGTTGAACCTCATGATATTAAAATGGACGGAGTGATATATGGCTAAATATGAATTTATGAACAATTTCAGATCTGTCACGGCTGATGAATTCAGGCAGATGGGCGTAAAATTTTTCGCGAACGAATGCGGATCGCAGAAGAGATATCTTGTTTATTGGAGCCCGAAAGAAGACTTTGCGAACTTCGGGATAGGGCATTTTATATGGCTTAAATCCGGAAGCAGACTGCCTTTTGTCGAGCAGTTCCCTGAACTTATAGCTTTTTATCTTGAAAAAAACGAGCCTGTACCCGAATTTATAAGCAGGCATAAATTTACCGGATGTCCGTGGAACAACAGAGACGAACTGGACGGCGATCCCGTGAAGGACATGATAATCGACTGGCTGGCTTCAACGACCTACATCCAGGCCGGATTTATCATTTTTAAAGCGATGGATTCAATAAATGAGATACTGGAACTTAATCCGCATATAATCACAGCCGTGAAAGAGCTTTCTAAAACGCCTCAGGGAAGGTTTGCGGTGGTCGATTACCTTAATTTTAAAGGAACCGGGCTTGATCCTGCAGAACGGCTTAAAGGCGAAGGGTGGGGCCTTTTACATGTTCTGGAGGGCATGAAATTACCTGATCTTGACAGTTTTGTTACTTCCGCTAAAGAAGTTCTAACACGCAGAGTAAATAATTATACCGATGAGAGAAATGACCTTTCCTTCCTTGACGGCTGGATCAAGAGGGTGGAAGGCTACAGGTAAATCTTTCTGAAAGAAATAACTTTAAACTTTATTCCTCTTGAATTAACTGCAACAAAATTATATATTGTCGTAAGACGGATAAAATTAGGGGGTGAGGTATGATCAACATAGCTCTTTGCGGCGGCTACGGCAAGATGGGAAAGGCGATAACGGAAATGTGCGCCACATCCGACCGCTTCAACATTTCTTACATAATTGAAACGCCCGAAAAATGTCTGTTAACCGATCTCGGCATGGGAGTAAAACTCGCCGATGTAATTGACCACGAAGACATTGACATCGTTGTTGATTTCACTTCGAAAAAATCATGCCTCGAACATTTGAAATTAAGCCTTGATAACAACAAACCCTTCCTGACAGGGATCACCGGTTTTTCTGAAGAAGAAATGTCTGAGATAAACAAAACCGCGGCTAAAGGAAAAGTCTTTTATTCGCCGAATTTTTCACTCGGGATACATATCCTCGGCAAACTGCTCAATACTATCTCTGATCTCGCAAAAGACGATTATGACATTGAAATACTGGAAATGCACCACAATCAGAAAGCCGACGCTCCAAGCGGAACAGCTTTAAAACTCAGGGATATCCTGCTGAAAAAAAATCCCGGTTATAATACTATTTACGGCAGAAA
>DMTS01000068.1 GCA_003477045.1 Candidatus Delongbacteria bacterium | reverse complement strand
CAGAAAACTTAATCATTCCTCACATTTTGAGACTATATATTGCGCTATCTCGTCATAGGTAAGTTCAGACTTTGTTCCGTATTTGTTATCATAGAGCGTGTATAGCCCGGAATCAATCAGATCAGGATCAACCGCAACATAATAAGGCACTCCGGCCTCATAAAACTGGATCATGCGCATTTCAAGGGTACCTTTTTCTTCAATTGCAGTTTCAAATAATCGTGAAAAAGATTTATAAATTTCATCTGCACTGTTTTTTGTTTTTTTGTCTATAATACTTAATGGGAAAACAGCGCACTTTATCGGCGCAAGTTGTTGTGACAGCGTAAGTGATGTAACAGTTGATGTTCTCACCCTTTCCTGATGAAAGTTGTTAAGCAGAACGGCTAGAATGAATTTGTTCACATCGATCTCTACGTCTATTACATGGGGAAATCCGTCCGTCCCTCTGTATTCGTCAAAGACGAAGCATTTTTGCTTTTTATCGTCAGGAAATCTCTTTTCATAATTTTCAAATTCAAAGTCGATCTTATCTGAAACTGTAGCTATTTCTTCCAGTCCGAAATGGAATATGTTTTTAATGCTGTATCGTTCAAAGAAAAAATGTTCAGCTTCGGGATGATCCTCAAGTTTTTGGAATTCTATCTCAAAATCATCTGATCTTAGACCGAGTTTTTCAAAATATTCTGCAATGAAATCAAGCCATGTCATAAGCATGTCTTTGGAAGTGGAAGGAACTGTTGCATATTCCAGAATAAGTTTTTTGGAGGTCTTGCTGTGGAAAATAAATTTTTCATTTTCAAAATATTTTTCCTTAAATTCCGTCACGCGCGAAAAGCCGAAGGGTATTTTGTTCTCTTCAACATCAAGCATTTCTATCAGATATTCTGTTCCTGATTTATCTGATATTTCATCTATGTATTTTATATTACCGAGTTTTTTAGAAGTACTGTTCTGCCATGCCATGATAAGATTATCAACCATTTTTTCGCCAAATGAGCCGAAACTCCATACTTTTCTGTAAGACCCGGAAGGGTCCTTCACGGAACACAGAAATTTCTTCGCCGTAAGGAAAGCGAGCGCAAGTTCTAAAGGATCGCTCAGTTCCCGTGACGATATTTTTTTGTTCAGGAGTTTTTCATTCCTGCTTTCGAATCTGTCCTTTTTAGCGGTCAGCATTATCCGGCCTCCGAAATGATCGACGGTTGTATAATTATAGCTTTATTGAAATGATATGCGGTATATCTTTTATACATATTTCTGAATTCATTATATTCATTTACTGTAATGTAATCCAATTTATCTATATCTGCAAATCTGATATTTTTAAAGTTTTTCATAACTCTGAAAAGTTTTTCTGAAACTGCAATATGATTCTCGCTTTCGTAATCTGCAGCATTGCGGTAAAATGTTCCATTCTCAATGTCAAGGTATCTGTAATCTTCGGATTTACTGTTGTCAAAAGTAAAAGAAATTCCGAGGCACCATACAAGCTGAAAAAAGAAGTAGATCGAAATAGTCAGAAGGCAAGGGTCTTTTTCATTTACAGATCTTAGGAACTTCATTATAAGCGTATAGATAAGATTATAATCTTTCTGATCGTATATCTCGGAATTAGTAAGAGACGAAAAAATGCTCAGTACCGCAGCAGTTTTGTTGTATTCTTTTCTTATATTGTCGAAACTTTCTATCAGCGAACCTTCGATAAATTTGAATTTGCCTTTATGCTTTTCCATATGAATATCAATCAGATTTATAGGTTGAAGTAGGGACTTATAAATGTTTCTTTTTGAATAATATCCGTGCTTTGCAAAAGAAATTACTCCTGAATCAGGCGTGAGAACTGTAATAACGGCCGTATTCTCTTTCACACATGAATTGTCGAGAATGATGCCGGTCGTTTTTATATATTCCTTCATTTTATTTCCTGATCCTTATTATTGATCCCGGGATCACTGATTTACAGTGTCTGATAAGAACTATCTGGTTAGGATTCGTTCTTTCGACAGGTTCACCTATTACATTCTTAATTTCGTTTAGCGTAACATTAAGAATTCTTTTTCCGGGGATCACTATTTCTATTTCGTCTCCGGCGTGGAACGCGCTTTTTACTTCCACAACAAGGTATTTTCTGTCAATTATTTCTTTCACAATACCTGCGACATCATGCGTACTTTCAGCTTTACCAGAGCCGTAATTCTGATCGGCCGGAACAGACATATCATTAAATCTGAAAGTGGTATAGCCTCTGTTCGATACTTTCGAGAGTTCTTCGGTCCATGAGGGATCGTATTTATACTTTTTTTTATCTTTGTAATAAAGATTTATAGCATCCCTGTATGTTTTTACGACGGTTGAAAGATATCCCTGGGTTTTCATCCTCCCCTCGATCTTTACCGAGCAGATCCCCGATGAAATGATCTCAGGTATATTCTCTATCAGGCAGAGGTCTTTTGAGTTAAAGAAATAAGTCCCTTTTTTCGATTCTTCTTCAATATAAAATCCTTCTGGGATCTGTTCTGAAGTGATATCGTATTTAAATCTGCATGTCTGATTGCATTCGCCTCTGTTAGGGTCTCTTCCTTTTGTGTGAAAGCTCAGCATACACCTGCCTGAATATGCCATGCACATCGCTCCGTGAACAAAAATTTCAAGTTCTGCTTTTGAATTAGCTCTGATCTCATTTATTTCTGTCAGCGATAGTTCTCTGGGCAGAATTACTCTTTTTGCACCCATATTGTAAAGAAAGTTCACTGTATTGTAATTCATAGCAGAAAACTGGGTCGAAACATGAACTGGCAGCTCAGGAAATTTTCTCAGGGACAAATCCATTATTCCCAGATCTGAAATTATAACTGCATCAGCCTTAATTTCATTTAGAAAAGCAAGATGCTTTTCAACGCCTTTCATATCGCTGTTATGTGCGATGATATTTACTGTTACATAAAGCTTAACTTTATTTTTTTTGCAGAAATTCTTAGCTTCGACAAGCTCTTTATCGGAGAAAT
Organism: Candidatus Delongbacteria bacterium; assembly: GCA_003477045.1. Classification (GTDB taxonomy): domain Bacteria; phylum UBA4055; class UBA4055; order UBA4055; family UBA4055; genus UBA12480. Next base: position 478 of record DMTS01000068.1, on the reverse strand, counting down.
TACCTGCAAATGCTCTCATGCCGAAATCTTTTCCCGACAAATATACCGCATCAGCGCCATAAAGCACAGCTGTCTTCAACTTTTCAAAGTCTCCGGCCGGAGCAAGGAGTTCAATTTTTTTATTCATGTCGTTCCGCTTGTTTTACATATTTAAAATATAAGTAAAATTAACATCAAATGAAATAAAAAAAGCCCCGAGTGTGACAAGGGGCTTTTGAGGTGGGTGGTAATAACTAAACCACTTTTTTTTCTTATGCTTTTTCCCCCCGCAATTAAGGGGATGAGCGCAAGAAACAATTGATAACACATAAAGCACTATCAATGAAAGAATAATTATTTTTTTCATAATTATTTTTTTTAGAAATGAAATAATCTAACAAATCTCTACCTATAAGATACCACATTAATTCAAAAAAATCAGTTTGGACCTAGGCAGAATCGGACTGCCGTCTCCGCAATGCGAATGCGGCGTATTGCC
>DMTS01000077.1 GCA_003477045.1 Candidatus Delongbacteria bacterium | reverse complement strand
TATAAAAAGTATCAGTGTCGATAAATTTATCGTGAAGAAATCTGCAGCGAAAAGTAATTTTATTTCTTTAGAAAGTTTCAATCTGAATACCTTATAGATGCGTCAATATATAGATCCCCGTCCAAATTTTTAGATGAGATGATGTCAAGATCTATGCAGTCGGAAATCTTTTCGAATCCTGAACCAAAGAAGAATTTTCTGCCGCTTCCGATAAGTTTAGGAGCTATAAACAAATTTATCCTGTGAGCCAGTTTGTTCTTTAAAAGATAATTATGCATGGTGCCGCCGCCTTCAACCATAATTGATCTGATCCCTTTCTTTCCGATGATTTTAAATGCCTTTTCAAGGTCAAGGAAGCCGGATTTTTCAGAAACCTTAACCAAGCTTATACCTTTATCATTGTAAAATGTTTCCATGGATGCAGAAATGCTTTCAGATGTAATGATCATTGATTCTGCAGAGCCGTCAAATATTTTTCTATCTAACGGTAAGCCGAGATCTTTCTCAGCGACTATCCTTACGGGATTTCTGCCACTCCTATATCTTGCTGTAAGTTCCGGGTCATCTTTAAGTACAGTGTTCTTACCCACAAGCACCGCATCGTAAAGGTTTCTCAATTTGTGAGCGAACTTACGGCTTTTTTCGTTCGTGATCCATTTTGAATCGCCGCTGTCCGTAGCAAGAGATCCGTCGAGCGATACTGCTGCTTTCAGAATTATCAGAGGAGTGCCGTGAGACAGGTAGTGAAAAAATGGAGCATTCAGTATCCGGCATTTTTCTTCACAAATGCCTGTATGAACTTCTATTCCTGCTTTTTTCAATATTTCGACCCCCTTTCCGGCTGAATGAGGTGAAGGGTCGGTCGTTCCGATAAAAACTTTTTTGAACCTATGTTTTATGATCATGTCTGTGCAAGGAGGGGTTTTTCCGTGGTGTGAGCACGGTTCAAGAGTTACAAACAGGATGCTTCCCGCAGGATTTTCGTGGCACGAAGCTATTGCGTTCACCTCCGCATGAGCCTGTCCGTAGAGTTTGTGATAACCTTTTCCGATTATTTTATCATTTTGTACAATAACTGCTCCGACCAGCGGGTTCGGGCTAACATGTCCGGCACCTTTTATCGCTTCTTTTAAAGCTAGATTCATATATTTTTCGTTAGAGTCGATCATAGTTGCTAAATATAAGTTAATTGGATCTTAGAGGCAAATCCAATATTTAAGAAAAGAATTTTAGTAGTCGCTTGATTTTATTATTCATAAATCATATATTGAATATCCGGTTATAAATAAAAAATGGGAGACCAAATGAAAGAAATAATTAAAAACCTTACATCCGGTATCAGGATCAATACGGAAAGTATTGAAAAGATTAAAAAGAGCAAGAAAACTATTACCTATTTGAACTCGCTTGATTTTAACGGTATGCCGGATGAGATTAAAGAAATGAATCAGTCGCTTCTTGAAAGCGCAAAAAAAGTTTTAGAAGAATCAAAAGAAAATATTCTTTCCTATGAAGACGGATACTTGAGCGATGACTGCGTAGATTATGCATCAGGTTATGACGGGATCGGCGAAGTATTATGTTTAAACAAAGATATAGGATGCCTGAACGATATATTGAACCTTAAAGAAACCGAATTGACGGATAATGTAAAAAAGGAAATTGAAGAACTTAAAGAAGCAAAAGGCAAACAGCTTGAGAATTTCAAAATTAAGCTTAGAGCTCATGTTGAAAAAGCTGTCAGGAAAGAATTCTTAAACGAATCAGAAAAATCTGACGAGTCTGTTAAAAATACTGTCGAAGTCAAAATGCCTGTTCAGAGGGAATACACGATCAGAAAAACCGGTAAAAGTCCTCAGGAAATAAAAGAAGTAATTCAGGATTATATCAGAATAAACGAAACTATTTTCAACAAGATAATTTTCGAGAGCAAACCCGCTACACTTTCAATTTCAGAGAGGATACTTGATGTGTATTTCAAACCCGGAACGGGATATATAGCCAATTTCATTTCAGAGCCGGACACGAACTACGGCAAATTTTACAAGAACCTCCTGAAAGTATTTAACGAGATAAAAGAGTATGTTTACGATAATTTCGATATTGTTGTCATTCCCGAGGACGGCAAGGCAATAAGTTATCTGAACAGTTTCTACCAGAACTATATTTTCGTAAGAGAAAAGATAGATACAGCTCTGACGCAGTACAAACTCCAAAATTCGCTTCTGAACGAAAATTTTTCCGTAAAATATCTGATTTTTGAGAAAATTACCGGAAAATATCTGATCTTCTGCAACGGGAACAGGGAACTCTCAAAAGCTGTCGAACCGTATTTTCAAAATCAGGCAAAGCTCGGTACAATGTCTTTCGATATTGAATTCGTTGAATACGAAGGCGATATAAGGAAAATGATCGCTGACAGGCTTGATAAGATAAGAAATCACATTGAACTGTCCGAAGCCGGCAATTACATGAAGATCACAAAGCTTAAGAACGGGAACGGCCGGTGTTCTACTCTGGCTGATGTTACAGGGGTGAAAATTCTGATTGATCCGGAAGCGGAATATGACGGTAACGATATAGATATAGTCGTGATGTCTAATGCGCGCGATAACCATGTGAAAGTGATCCCGCAGATAATGAACTCAAATCCGGGAGCAAAGCTTTTTACTTCCGATATTTCTTTCAAGATCGCACGAATAAAGTGGATGAAAGAGCTGAATAATCCAAATCTTGTGATCGCAGGAAGCGATTCGGCGGATTTCACCAGAAGGGATATCGACAATCTGAACGAAAGAGTGATAAGAATAACACCAATGGGAAAAGGATATAATTTTAAAGGTCTTGTGAATATAAAATTCTTTTCCTCAGGATCAATTCCCGGTTCTTCTATAGTGGAAATAAGAGATGCGTCTCAGAAAACTATATATCTGAGCAATTTCACAACAGACAATACAGGCCTGCTTAAAGGAGCTGATAATGATTTGTCAGAATATAATTATGTTCTCTCATCAGCAAAAAAATATGATCAGGAATTTATACCTTTGCCTATGGACCTTATAAGAGAAAAGCTTAAGGACAACAGACAGGTTTTTATATTTTCGGATTCAGTCGGTAATCTTCAGCATCTGACTGTAGAATTGTACACCGCAGGGATCGACAGACAGGTTGTTTCCGGAGAGACGACTTTCGGGATTATCAATAAAGAGCTGGCCAAACTCTTAAATTTCGGATCGAGCTGGGGTGATAATTTTGAGGATAAAGAGACTTTTTTTAAGAGCATTTCAAAGATAGAACCTCTCGCTGACGAATATGAATTTTACAAGAAATTTTCAACAAATGAGCCCGGAGTGTTCATTCTTCCTTTTGAAAAAATGGAGGTTGAAATGGTTTTGAAAAATAAGATGAACGGCGAAAATCCTGTTTTCATTCCTTCAGATTTTGAGGAAGATTTTTTAAAGATGCTTGAAAAGGATGTTTTCGTGTCCGATGAAAATAAAGCCGGCGGTCATATTGTTTATAATTATCTGAGAAATACTCCGGTTTCAGAAGTATTTGAAAAATTCAAAGATTCCAAGATCTTAAAAAAGATCATTTCAGATTACCAGATAGAAGGAATACCTGCCGCAAAAACAGTCGTATTGGAAGACAATATTGAAAAAACGGTCTGCTGATAATAATGGCTATGATCGTAAATGAAATATTTGAATCGCTTCAGGGAGAATCATCTTACGCAGGTTATCCCTGCCTTTTCATAAGGCTGACAGGATGTAATTTAAGATGCACATGGTGCGACACTAAATATGCTTATGAAGACGGTAAAGAGATTCATTGCAATGAAATTGTCAGGCTCATAAATTCTTCAAAAACCGATATTATTGAATTTACCGGCGGGGAACCTCTTCTTCAGAAAGATGAACTGATCAAAGTGATCAGCGGGATTGACAGTTCAAAAACGATACTTCTGGAAACCAACGGAAGCGTTTCGCTCGAAGACATTCCCGAAAGAGTTGTAAAGATCGTGGATATAAAGCTGACCGGATCGGGAGAGGGAAAGAGTTTTCTGTTTGAAAATCTTAAGTATTTAACTAAAATAGATGAAATAAAGTTTGTTTTGAGAGATATTTTTGATTATAATGAATTTAAGGAACATTATAAAAACTATGAGCTGGGAAGAAAGTGCGTCATTCTTGTCTCAAAAGTAAAAGATTCATCTTTAACCGACAGGGAGATCGCCGAAATGATAATTGAAGACGGTCTGAGAGTTAAGTATCAGATCCAGCTTCACAAATACATCTGGAATGATGAAAGAGGGAGGTAAAAATTATCGGAGGTAAAAAAAATGGTTAAGCACATTGTTATGTGGAAGATGAAAAAGGATAAGGGTTCTGCGCAGAGCGCAATGAATGCTCTTGAGATCAAGAAAAAACTCGAGAGACTTACTTCCACAATTATCGAGATCAAAGATCTTGAAGTCGGAATGAATTTCTCCAATGCTGACAGGGCTTTTGATGTTGTACTCTATACCGAGTTCAATACAAAAAGAGATTTTGAGCACTATTTAAGCCATCCCGAACACATCAAGGTCAAAGCCTTTATAGACAGCGTGATAGAAGAAAGAGCGATAGTTGATTTTGAGGATGATATCAGAAAATGATGTCTGACACGATCGTATTGAATATACTGAACCTTTCAGGATTAAGTTTCAGCTTTCCGTCAACGGCAAGGACTGTTTTATTGCTGAAATAATGATCCAGTTTATTTTCAAATTCTTTAAGAAAATCCGATTTAAAATATCTGTTGTATGAGTCAATGCTCATTCCTTCCGTTTTTCTTAGTCCCAGCATAACGAATTCTCTTTTAAGAGTTATTTCATCAGTAATTGCAGATTCTGAATAACCGGTAAATCTGTTTATCACAGAATAATACCAGTTCTCGATAGATTCCGGATTTTCCCATCTTCTTCCGTCCATAAACGAATGTGCGGAAGCTCCGAGGCCGATATAGTTACCGAAATCCCATGTGTTCATATTGTGTTTCGACTGTTTTCCCGATCTGGAGAAATTTGAAATTTCATAACGGTTCAGACCGTGTTCTTCCAATATTCCGGAGATGAGCTCAAAAAACTCGATCTCAGTGTCATCTTCAAGCTTAGTAAGAGTTCCTTTCTCCAGCTTTTTTGTAAAAGGCGTATTATCGTAAAATGTCAGAATGTATGCCGAAACGTGCTCCGGGGCAAGATCGATAATTTCGTTTACATTATATATTACAGAAGCGGTTGTCTGACCGGGTATGCCGATTATCAGATCGAGATTGATATTTTCAAAACCGGCTTTACGGGAATTTTCATAACATTCATAGATGTCTTCAGCACTGTGTGCTCTTCCAAGAGTTTTAAGATCGCCGTTTAGGAAAGACTGCGATCCGATGGAGATCCGGTTTATTCCTAGTTCCCTGTATGATATTAATTTTCCAAGATCTGCCGAAGCCGGATTTACTTCAATTGTTACTTCAGTACGCGCATTTATTTCAAATTTTGCTAAAATTTTCTTCAGAGAAGTAGGGTCAAGCAGAGATGGTGTCCCGCCTCCGAAATAAAGTGTCTTCAGTTCGTTTGAAATGACTGGATCATAATTATCGATCTCTTTTAAGAGATATTCTATGTATTTATTATGAATGGTTTCATCATTGAGTGGAACAGAGAAAAAATCGCAGTAGGGACACTTCGAAATGCAGAACGGAAAATGTATGTAAACATGCTCGGTTTTCATAGGGCGGTAATATAAGAATAAAAAAACAGATTTCATAATTTGATTTTCCGGAATTTAATCATTAAATTAGCGGTCGGATTGGAGGTAAACCGATGAAAGACATTTCCGAGATCATAATACGACAGTGCGAACTTTATCCTCAGATGAGAGTGCAGGACTTATATAAGCTTCTTTATCAGGCCGCGATGGGGCCGGGACACGCAGTCAAAAATGAAGGTATAGTAACAAAATGGCTCGAT
>DMTS01000174.1:14205-16882 GCA_003477045.1 Candidatus Delongbacteria bacterium | reverse complement strand
ATCATTTTTTTCATTTACTTCCTCCATTTTCTTTTTCTATTACAATTTCAATTCATCCTAAGTTTTGCCAAACTCGTGATTGTTGCCAATCGATAAATAAATTACATCATTTTTTTTTAGTTGTCAAGATAAATAATTCTTTTTTTATCAATTCTGCATTTCGACCTGCGGCATTGCTGCCGCAGATCTCCATACATTATTAATATTATCTTGAAACCGGTTTTGCTATTTCAATCGTTTTCGGTGATTCTTTTGTAGCATTCTTCGATACGAACTTGAAGAACATTTTTGTTGCTGTCGGCGTGTAAGTATATTCACTTACAGTAACATTTGTCAACAGTGCGAATGTTCCGTACGGTGTTGCTGAAGAATAAACATCGTAGCTTGTTGCGTCTGCCATATCAGGCCAGTCGAATCTTACATTGCCTGCTACTACAGTTGATGTTACAGGTGTTGGAACCGCAGGAATAACCGGTCCGCCGGATCCTTCAACATTCAGAACCAGTTCGTTAGAGAAATCTGATTCGCCTACAGGGTTTGCATAATATGCAGATACCTTGTAAGTATAGTCTGCTGTTGCAGGTACGCTTGAATCAGCGTAAGATAACGATGTCGAAGTTCCGATAGAAACTCCGTCCCTGTAGATCTTGTAGTAATCAAGAGCTTTCGGGTTTGTAACAGGAGCTCTAACAACGTCTTTTCTTACAGCTTCTATACCTTTTACAGGAAGATCTGCTATCGGAGCAACCCAGCTTGATTTTGCGATCGGCGGAGGAGCCGATGAAGTAACATGAGACATGTGAGCCCACTCATACCATATTCCGCCGCCAACCATACCGTAGTTGTATGAAAGAGCTGTAACATAGTAGAAATAAGAGTGAGTGCTTCCGGTAGTTGACAATCCTGCGAGTGTTCCCGGATAGCCGGTAGAGTTCGTAGTGATCTCAACGTTCCAAGGTTCGCTCAGTACTAAAGGTGTAGCCAGTTCGTGGTAATAGATCTGGTTGTGAACTGCTGTACAGGTTGAAGATGTGTAAATTGTATCTGTAATTGCAGAAGAACCGCCGGTAAGAATACGGATGGTGAATGTATTGTTGCCGTCCCAGTTGCCTTCAGCCCAGTCGTAGAATGCTATAGCTACTGAGTCAAGAGTGATCGGGTAGTAGAATCCGAGGTCTTCAGCTTTAAAGATAGTTCTTCTTCTAGGGCATGCATCCGGATCAAGGTAATCTATTGTCGAAACACATTCTTCAGGCTGTATGTAAGCATACCATTTCGGCGGGTTGTGATAAGGCATATACCAGCTCAGGTTAGCCTGTGTTACCGGACTTACTGTCCCGGTTAAGAAATCCGGTTTCGGATTTGCGTTCATTGTTGCAGTCGCATAGTTGCTTGTGATTGACGATCCCGTAGGATAAGTAGCAATAATATTATATGTATTATCGCCGTCAACAAAAGCGGTATCTTCCCACTCGTAAGTAGTTCCGCTTGTAATTGTAGTTGCAAGAGATCCGTTCCTGTAAACCTGGTAACCGGTCGGGTTGTCGCCGCCGCCTACAGGTGAACCTACAGTGATGTTGTCAAATGACAGAGAGTACAGATCTGATGTATCTACGGGAACTCTTATAGCAACCCTTGTTGTTCCTGCGGGTATAGCTACAGATTCTTCATAAGCCCAGATATTTTCCGGAGCTCCGTTTGATCCGTCATAAGTAGCGAGAGTTGTATAAATGATACCGGATTCTCTTCTTGTTTCAGAGAATGTACCTGCATAAGTTGCTATCTGGAACAGCGGTCTGCTAGCGATCGGAACACCCGCGTCGTCAGTATATCTGAACCTGTTCCACCATTTGATCGTGTGGCTTGAGTTAAAGGTAATTGTCGGCGACATGAACCATCTTGTATGAGGCCCGATTCCGTTTGCATTCATTGCTGTAGTGGTCATGATGATCATGAAATATCCGCGGCCGATAAGTAACGGGCCGTCATGCCATACGCCTGAATACTGGTCTTCGTGAACTGTAAAGATGGTGTCGTCAGTCTGACCCTGCCATACTGAAACTCCTACAGATGTATCACTGGTGTTTTCCTGACGCCAGTCTGAAGGAATTGCGCCGTCCGGATCAAAACTGATGAAAGCATTAAGAACTCCGACAAAAGGAGCTATCCATGCCACATCAATGTTTGTTCTTCCCACTGCAGTTGCGGTAGCTCCCATCGGAACAGGAAACAGCGGATCTACTGCTACAGTAGCTGTATAAACATTTGAATTGTGAGATTCGCCTGCGGCGTATTTTGTTACTATATGGTAATAATAAACACCCGCGGGTGTATTGTTTGAAGCGTAAGAAGTACCGGTAACCGTAGTTACGAATACAGGATTCTGGGTGCCTTCTGTAGTTTTGTAAATATCATATCCTGTAGCTCCGGTCTGTGCAGTCCAAGTCAAAGAAATATCATCGTTAGTTACAGAACCGCTGAGAGTCGTTGCCGGCCATGCGGTGAACGGGTTGGTAGTAGGTGTATAAGTAATACCTGCCTGACCTGAAGTATAGTCGCCGTCTCCTCCGCCTGAACCTGTGTCAGAAGGTATAAGAGCACTTCTGTGGTACCAGCCGTCGCAGTATCCAGCCCATCCCCAGTTAAAGTGATACCAGTAGTCATCTCTATAACCGTC
>DMTS01000174.1:7521-14198 GCA_003477045.1 Candidatus Delongbacteria bacterium | reverse complement strand
GTTGTATAAGCGCCTGAACCGCCGTCTGCGGTGTCGCCGTACTGCATATTAACCGAAAGTCCTACCCAGTATGATTGAAGAGCTAACTCGTCAACTTCCGCCTGAGTAATTCCGCTTTCCCAGTAGTAAGGATACAAACCGTATTCGATATCCACTACTTCCGGCATAAGGTCATAGTTCCATGTGTGAGTTGTAAAGTTTGCAGCAAGAGTAATGTTAGTTGTTCCATTGTTCCAGCTGTAGCTTGCAGAACCAACACCTACATCAGGCCATCTGTGATATCTGAGCAATTGAGCCATAGATGTTGCAACACAACCTACATAAGTCCATGTTGAGTCTCCGGAAACAATTTTCCAGGGGCAGTCATCATTCCAGGGATAAACCTGGTCGTACTGAGTTTTCAAAAGTCTGTCAACGATAATTCCTGCTTTTGAAGAACTGAATACGTTGTTCTCGATGTCTTTCCAGTTCTGCTGAGCGATCTTGTCAACATAACCGGTTTTTCTTGCGATAGCGATCTGCTTGTCATAATATCCGAACCACTCTTTAAAGTTCTCTCCGCCGACTCTGTCGTTGGACGGAACTTTTCCGTGGTCTGAATAACCAAGGATCGCTCTTACTGCGTCGTCAGCTGATACAATTACGAATCCTTTTTCGAATTCGAACATATACCAGGTGATCTCGCCTTCGTATCTGTGTTCTACCACATTAATACTTGCGCTCTTGGTAGAAGCGTCCGCGCAATACTGTTTGTATTGATTCTCAGCGACTGTTTTCGCTCTGTCCACCGGCACGAATGCGGCTGACAGCGCTATAGCCATCGAAAGAACCAACAGTGACATTTTTTTCATTCTTCCTCCTCAGTTTTACTTTTCGTTGTCTGTTATCTCGTACATCTTTTTATTTCCTTAAATCAAACCGCCACTTTTTCGAGTGTCTGACAAAATAATCCTTTTTTTGTCCGTTTGTCAAGTAAAATATATTTTAATTTTTAGAAACACAGTGACTTTTGTCACATTATTTCAACATTATCATTTTTGCCGTCATGGCCCTTTCATTAACCTTCAGCGTGTAATAATATACTCCGCTGGTAAGTTTTGAACCGTCGAATTCCCTTTCGTGATATCCTTTTTTAAGATCTCCATTGAAGAGTTCGGCAACCTTCTGACCGCTTGAGTTGTAAACGCTTAAACTTACTTTCGAATCAGCCGCGAGACTGAATTTAATTGTTGTAGAAGGGTTGAACGGGTTCGGATAGTTCTGATAAAGTTTTGTCGTTAAAGGCCTGTTGTCATTTTCGTTTATTCCGACAAACTCATAAGCTCCCGTTACCGCGCTGATATGATAAATGCTGGCGGGATCAAGTTCCCAGCTGAGTGCTGACAGATCTCCTTTTCCAAGCCACGACCTTTGAAAATTAATATAACCCGGCTGAGTGATGTGGCTGGCTACAACCTCATACAGGATATTTGTAACATCGCCCGCTGAAGTATATCCCACGAAAACATCTCCCTCGATCCCTGAAAGTTCTGTTGAAAATGATCTCAAGTCAACATAAGTTATTTCATAGCTGCTCAGATCTGTTGCCGCCTGCTCTGTGTATATCGGAGTTATAATGTCGGCTCCGGGTTTTCCGCCTTCGTTCGCCCATACATGAACATACATCGGATCGCTCGGGTATCCCGTATCTGTGCTTATATAATTGTCTATCGTTATTCCGATAAGGTCAGCTCTGTAAATATCATCGGCGTCTCCGTCCATCGGGCCCATCGTTATTCTGGTCGCCACAGCCTGCGCGGTCGCCTGCGGGGTATTGCCGATCATGTCTAAGTAGTCAACATAGTCGTCCCCGTTCTGATAATAAAGGAAGTTACCGAACCTGATCATATAAAGACCGGTCTCGTTCATGTTCTTATATGAAGAATTATCGGTTGCGACAACTTTATAAGTAACTTTCGAACCTGCGGTCTGCGCCGGAATTGTCAGTTCGTAAGTGCCTGAAGGTCCGCTTGATACGGTAGGAACGGATACCTGTTCAGCGCCGCCGTCAACAGAATATACAACTTTAACTTCCGAAATATCTGAAATATCTTTTAGAACTACGCTGAAGGTGTAATCCCCAAGCCCGACAGGAATAGTAAATTCCCTCGGGATCAGATAGTCAGTCGCGGTTATCTGCTCCGGTCCTGCATATTCGATAAGTGGAGCCGAATAATCTTTTGAATAAACCGCAAGTGTCACATCGTCTATATAAACCCCGTCGCAGTTGATGGCCGCGTCGGAAACCAGCCTGAACCTGAACCTGACTGAAGGCTGAAGAGCAACAGCACCAAGGTCTATCGCAAAGAACTGCCAGTCCTGGTCTTCGCCGTTGAACCGGTACAGATTCATCCAGGACGACTCGTCTATAGTAGCCTGAAGATAAGTGTAATCCCATCCAGTTTCCAGATCGATCTTCGCCCAAAGGAACATTGTGGCCCCGTAAACAGCGCTGAAATCATAAATCCCAGTCCTTACGGGACTGAAAAGATTGTCGCCGTAATTCCCGCCCGGGCTGTCGTGAAGCGAAGTAACCGCTGAATGGCTTTCGTTGGTCACAAAATCCCATGTGCCCCCGTCTGTGTACCATGTCAGATCCGGGTTAGACCCGTCAAAATCGTCGTGGAAAAGAACAAAGCCCTCAAGCCATTTAACCGTATAAGCCGGAGTGTTTAAAATATTGCCGGGTACATCGGTTACAACGAACCTTACTGCCGCGAATGTCTCGGCAGTTTCGGCGGGAATGGTTCCCGTATATGTGTATCCGTGAGCTTTTGACGCTGTCATTGCGACAGGTGTCTCTGTAGCCCAGTTATCTTTACTGTAATATCCCTGGACTGAAGCAACCGCTGATTCGTCCTCGAAATCAAGAGTAAGCGTCATATCTTCATTTATGAAAACCGGACTTCCGTACGAAAAGTTTTTTACAACTGATACGCCTGTATCGGCAACAAAAGAAATCGTATAAGGAGTTGTATCTCCAACTACTCCGCCTACATCTTCAAGCGTGAAATATATTTCTCCGGCTTTGGCTGTTGCGCTGGCAGGTATAGAGGCCGTCCATGTCTGATCGGCTTTTATATTTGAAAATACCAGATCAGTATATGTTGATCCGCCGTCAAATGTGTAGTGACCGACTACGCTTGCTGTTCCTGTATAATCGCTCAGTTCCAGGGAGATTTCCATCGGATTGTCGAGGTATGCCCCGACAGCGGGTAATAAAGCTGTGTTCGCATATATATTTGTGATCTCGGGGATTTCATTGTCGAGCACGATCTGCACCTCGTCAATGTACCACTGATTATTGTAGTCGCCTACATAGTGGAAACCGAGATAAACCGTCTGTCCCGCCCATGCGGAAAGAGTCACTTTCGGCTGAAGCCATACCGCGTCATATACTATATTACCGGGATCCATGGTAATATAAGGGGGTGTATAAATCTGGGTCCAGTTTATCATATCAGTCGAAACACTTACCTCGCAGAAATTATAATAATCCGTCCAGTAGGAGGTCTGCCAGAAAGAAAGAGTGACAGGGTATTCCGACGGCAGTGCAACAGCTCTCGTTATCATCCAGTCGTCCTGAGCACCCGAATCATCCCAGTGGACCGCAGATACTTTTCCTTCATGAACGAATCCGCCGTCCTGTAAAGTTCCGCCCAGAAAACCGGCCCCTACATTCTGCAATGTCCATCCAGCAGGCGGAAAACCGTTCTCGAAATTTTCATTGAGAAGCGGAATGTCCGTTCCCCATACTATTGTGTATTCGTCAGAATATTGAGCATTGGCTAAAGTATCCGCCATATAGAATCTTACAACGCCTGAAGTCCCATTCGGCTGTCCGGGTATCTGTCCGTTGAAAAGATAAGTGCCTTTTTTCATGTTAAGCGAAAAATCAACCCAGCCTGCACCGATGTCATACTGCCCTGTCATGGGAGTAACCACTCCTGAAACATCCTGAACCGAAACGGTAATGTTCGCCGCATAGTTCATAAAATTTTGAAGTCCTGAAACTGATCTTACAATGGGTGCATAAATATCTGTTCCGGTAAACGGTTCAACAAGAACATAATTCGACCACTCGTACCTTTCGTCTTCCTTGTAGAACAGCTCCCATGCTCCCGGTGCTCCATAAAAGCTGTGATCGCTATCAACGACATCTGTTGAGACATGTTTCGGAAGCCCGTCTTCCTGAGGGACGACAGAGAGCCAGAAGTCATCTGTCACGACCATCGGCGATGCAAAAACAAAGTCGTTGTAATCCTTAATTGAAGATAACGGATCCGACTGATAAAGCAATGTAACGCCGTCTTTATCATAGATCTTGTAGCTATAAACACAAAGACTGTCGAAAAGATACGCTGATATTCCATGCAGATTTACCGGATATTCAAACCCGAAGTCGTTCATGTCGAAAAAAGTCGATCTCTCGGTCTTTAGCGTCCATACATAAGCCGGAGCGTCACCGTAGCTGTACCATGCTGTGTCTTTCACCGATTCCCTCGGCAGAAGGTTTTCTCTCTTTTCTTTAGACGAGTACCAGTCCGCGGAAAAAGCTGCTGCGCACATCATTATGAGCGCGAGTGTAAAGTGTTTCTTCATAATATTCTCCAATTGATTTTTTCCTTGTTTTTCATACGCGCATTAATATTAATGAATATTATAAAAATTCACAAGAAAAAAAACAGCCCCTGAAAAGTAGGGGCTGTCTTGTGTAATATTTTACCGAAGTATTATTTTGTCATTGACCTTTTTACTTCGATGGTTTTCGGTGATTCTTTTGTTGAATTCTTCGACACGAACTGGAAGAACATTTTTGTTGCTGTCGGCGTGTAAGTATATTCACTTACAGTAACATTTGTCAACAGTGCGAATGTTCCGTACGGTGTTGCTGAAGAGTAAACATCGTAGCTCGTAGCTCCAGCTACATCAGGCCAGTCAAATCTTACATTGCCTGTAACTACAGATGTTGTTATAGGAGCAGGCGCTTCTAGTCCGCCGCCCTGAACATTAAGAACGATCTCGTTAGAGAAATCTGATTCTCCAACAGGATTAGCATAGTGAGCAGTAACGGCGTATGTGTAGTCGCCTGTTACGGTTACGCTGGTATCCTCGTAGTTGAGAGTTGTTGAAGTTCCGATCGGAGAACCGTTTCTATAGATCCTGTAATAGTCAATAGCTTTTACGCTTTTAACTGCCGGAATAGTTTTAGTTCTTTTGTCGTAGTAAGGAATTCCTTCGATCTTCTCGTCATTCCCTAAAGATCCTGCAACTGATGTTGTTCTTGAGTTGAACTGACCTGCAGTAGCCCATCCTGACTTAGCGATAGCCGGCGGATCAGAAGAAATTATGTGGCTCATTATCGCGTATTCAGCCGGTGTTCCGCCTGAAAGAACCATATAATAGTTATAAGAAGCTTCGGTTGTGTAATAGAAGTATGAGTTTACATCGGCGTCAGGAGAAGGTCCTGCGAGGTTTCCGGGATTACCGGTAGTTGCCGATAGAGCTTCAACTTCAACAGCCCATCCTCTGCTTGTTCTTGTAACAGGAGGAACTACAGCTACTTTATATTCCTGTAAGTGTGTAGCTGTCAGGTTGAGCGCTTCAAATAATGTAGTATCCGGAAGCATTCCGCCGCCGGGAGCATATCCGCCCGCGGCCTGTATTCTTATATTGAAGGTATTAGCTCCGCCCCAGTTGCCTTCATCCCAATCGTAGAATATTGCCGAGATAGAGTCGATCGTTGCAGGATAATAATAACCTGCGTTTGAAGCGAATTTCACCCTTCTTTTCGGAGCTGCTACATCCATCATGTCGATAGTAGTAGTACTTTCATTTACATCATAGTAAGCATACCACATCGGAGGATTCTTATACGGCTGGAACCAGCTTAATGTAGCGCTTGTTCCGCCTGTTCCGATCAGATAACCGGGTTTCGGATTAGCGTCTATTGTAGCTGTTGCCGGGATCGAAGTTATCGAAGATCCTGTTGGGTAAACTGCTCTTACATAATAAGTATTAAGACCGTCAGCAAATCCCAGATCCTGATAAGTTACATTTGTCGGTCCTGTAACATCGGCTATCTTTGCACCGGCTCTGTAAACTTCATATCCTGTAGGTTCCGGAATTCCTCCAGTAGGAGCACCGATAACAACATCGTCAATTGCCATCTGATAACCGTCATTATAAGAGTAAACGAAAGCGAGTACTCCTGTCTGACCGGCGATCGCTGAAAGATCTACTGAAACCATTGATTCATAAAAATTGTTTCCGTAACCAACAGGGTCATTGGCAACGAGAACTTCACCGTCCCAGAATTCAAGTATTGTTGTGTTTGCCGCGATAGCAGTTCCCGTTCTTTCTGTGAATGTTCCTTTGTAGAACACATAGTAAATGTCGGTCGGCCATAGTCCTGAACCTGAAGTGTAGTTTATGTAGTAAGTCCAGAAATCCCAGGTTCCGCCTGTTCCAACTGTTATTGAAGGCGAGTAGAGCCATCTCAATTTGACGGCATTGTCATCGAAAGTATAACCTATCATAGCGGAATAAGTTCCGTCATGAATATATTCAGGACCGAAACCTACGGTTCCATCAGCTACAAACCAGTTATTTCCAGCAGCTTCAGTAACCCAGCCCTT
>DMTS01000174.1:0-7469 GCA_003477045.1 Candidatus Delongbacteria bacterium | reverse complement strand
GATTTTCCTGCGGCATAATTAACCATTACATGATAGCTGTATTCGCCTACAGAAAGATCGTTATCAGTGTAAGTTAAAGAAGCAGTTGTTGTGATAAGTGTAGGGATTCCTTCTTTATCTTTAGTTCTGTATAGCTCATATCCAGTCGCTCCTGTCTGAGCAGTCCAGTTGATAGTCACATCTTCACCGTTGGCAACTGATCCTGAAACTGTTGTGGCAGGCCANNGTTCCGTCAGGTATTAAAGAGCTTCTGTGGAACCAGCCGTCGTAGCTTCCGCCCCATCCCCAGTTGAAGTGATACCAGTAGTCGTCTCTGTAACCGTCAAGGTTGAAAGCATGAACTCCGCCTGACCAGTACCACGGTCTTTTCGCGTCAAGCTGAGCTTTGATCGTAGCGTAGCTTGCGTCAGCTGTCGGAGGAACTGCGGGAGTTGTAAATGTTGAATATGTCGATGTTCCTTTCCAGTGGTCAATAAAAGCATTGTCAACATCTGTTGAATATGCGCCTGAACCGCCGTCAGCGGTAGTTCCGTAGCTCATATTAACTGAAAGTCCCATCCAGTAAGAATGGATAGCGAGTTCGTCAACTTCAGCCTGAGTAATTCCGCTCTCCCAGTATGTCGGGTAAAGTCCGTACTCATAAGCGTTTATTTCCGGCATGAGGCTGTAGTTGAAAGTATGGGTTGTAAAATTTGCCGCAAGTGTAACTCCGTTCCAGAGATACGAAGCGGACCCTACACCTACATCAGGCCATTTGTGATATCTGGTGATCTGAGCCATAGCTGTTGCAACGCAGCCTACATAAGTGAATGTTGCGTCTTTTTCCGGGCAATCATCGTTCCATGGCCATACCTGGTCCCACTGCGACTGTATAAGTCTGTCAACGACAACGCCTGCTTTAGAAGATGAGAAAACATTATTTTCAATGTTTTTCCAGGTCTGCTGGCCGAATGTATCAACTATGTTGTTTTTTCTGATGTAAGCGATCTGCTTGTCATAGTAACCAAACCATTCTTTAAAGTTCTGTCCGCCCAGCTTGTCAGCTTTCGGAACATTACCGTGGTCTGAATAACCAAGGATCGGTCTTACTGCGTCATCAGCAGCTACGATAACGAATCCTTTGTCAAATTCGAAAGCGTACCATGTAACCTCGCCTTCGTATCTGTTTTCCACCACATTTACAACTGCGCTTTTTGTAGTTGCATCCGCGCAATACTGTTTGTACTGATTCTCTGCCACCGTTCTCGCTCTGTCAACCGGAACAAACGCCGCTGACAAAACCATCGCAGTTGAAAGAACCAACAACAAAGATTTTTTCATGAAACCTCCTCGTTTATTTTAAATTTACCTTTCTTTCGGACTTGTTTTGTTTACTCTTTAAGACTTCCCCCCCAGTATAGTTTTGACTGTGCAGTGAGTTTGGCAAGTAAAAATTAACAAAATAATTAACACATTGTCAAGAAAAAAAATTCTGTTAAAATATTTAAATTGCTTATTAATTTATAATTCCTTATTATTTAAGTGGCTGCTTGTTATTATGGAGATGTTCGATGGGGTTCGACACACTGATAAAAAACGCATTGTTAGTGACAGTGAATAGTCAGATGGAAGTTTTTGAAAACGGCTTTGTCGGTATTAAAAGCGGAAACATAACGGCTTTCGGAAATAAATTACCGGCAGACAGTTCGGCAGAAACCATCATCGACGCCGGCGGAAAAATTGTTATGCCCGGTCTGATAAACGCCCATACCCATTCCCCTATGTCAATATACCGCGGGATGGCTGATGATATTGCTCTGTTTGACTGGCTTAACGATCATATCTGGCCTGTTGAAAAGGAGTTCGTTACGGAAAAAAACATCGCTCTGGCTTCTGAACTTTCGATCGCGGAAATGATAAAATCCGGAACTACTACATTCAACGATATGTATTTTTATTCCGATATAACTGCAGGGGTAGCAGAAAAAATAGGGATCAGAGCCGTTCTTGGTGAGGCGGTCATTGATGTCCCCGACCCCGTTTATAAAATATCCGAACACCACTGGAAAACCACTGCCGAAAACGGTAAAAAACATGATCTGATCACAACATCCATCGTTCCGCATTCTCCGTATTCATGTTCGGAAGATCTGCTGATAAATGTCAAAAAAGTATCTAAGAATACCGGGGTTCTGGTTCATACGCATATTTCTGAAACTGAAAGCGAAGTGGAACATATTCAGAGAAAGTACGGAATGACCCCTGTTGAGTTTCTTGACCGGATAAAATTCCTTGATTCAAATACCGTTGCTGTACACTGTGTAATACTTACCGACAGCGATATTGAAATACTCGCAAAACGAAAAGTAAAGATAGTTCACTGTCCGCAGAGCAATCTCAAGCTTGCCAGCGGTATCGCGAGGGTCGTTGACATGATAGGTGCGGGACTTACTGTCGCATTGGGAACGGACGGCCCGGCAAGCAACAACTCTCTTGATATGTTTGAAGAAATGAAGACCGCATGCATTCTTCAGAAGGGAATTCAGAAAGACCCGACCGTTTTAAGCGCGAAGGAAGTTGTCAGAATCGCCACAATTAACGGCGCAGTTGCGCTTGGACTTGATAAGATCACCGGCTCGATCGAAAACGGCAAAAAGGCCGACATTATTATAGTTGACTCAGGTTCCGTTCACATGACGCCTATGTACGATCCTTATTCTCACATTGTATATTCCGCAAAAGGTTCTGATGTTGATACTGTAATAATTGACGGCAAAATAGTCATGAAAAACAGAATTCTTGCGGGAATAGACGAAAATGTTCTGAAAAATAAAGCAAATGCTCTTTGTGTTGAAATTAAAAAATTCAAAAGAATTATGGAGGAAAAAAAATGAAACGGATTATTCTAATTCTTTTAATCGCCTCGGTGATGACATTCGGATTCGAGCTGGGAGTGATCTTGGGTGAACCTACCGGGATCAGCTTCAGAAGCTTTATGGGAACTTCAAATGCGATAGACCTTCAGGTCGGATGGAGCGTAAAGGACAACAGATATGACAACGATGACAATTTTGATCTTCACGGAGCTTACCTGTTCCATAAAAAATCCGACATAAGGATCGAAGGCTACAGACTTCCTTTCTATTTCGGACCGGGCGGGCGTGTAAAAATTACCGACAATGATCTTGTGATCGGGGTCAAAGTACCTTTGGGGCTGTATTATAAATTCGGATCCGCACCTTTTTCGGCATTCATCGAAATCGCGCCGGGACTGAACCTTACCCCTGACACGGATTTTGATATTATGGGCGGTATCGGGTTCAGATATATTTTCGGATCGGGAACTTCTTCTTCGTCAAATACCGAACCTGAAAGAGAAAGAAGATAATTTAAAATAATAAATGAGGATAATTTATGGATCAGAATCTTGAGCTGTGCCCGAATAAGCTGGTTGCGTATCTGAAAAAACCTGCTGAAGACTTTACAAAAGCGGACATAATTAAGTTCGTAAAAGGCAACGGCATAAAAATGCTGAATTTCAGGTATGTCGGCGGGGATGGAAGGCTGAAAACGCTTAATTTCGTAATTAACAGCATGAAACACTTAGACGATATCTTAACTTACGGGGAAAGAGTGGACGGCTCAAGTCTTTTTACCTTTATCGAAGCCACTTCCAGCGACCTGTATGTCTTTCCGAGATATAAAACGGCGTTCGTTAATCCTTTTGAAGAAACTCCGACTTTGGATATTCTATGCGCTTTCTTCACTTCAGAAGGGAAACCGCTTGAAGGATCTCCGAGCCATATAGTAAAAAAGGCGCATGATGTTCTAAAAGCGAAGACCGGTTTTACGATGGAAGCTATGGGGGAACTTGAGTATTATCTGTTCTCCGAAGTTGACACTATTTACCCGATAATTGAGCAGAAAGGCTATCATGAATCCCACCCGTTCTCCAAATGGGGCGCGATCAGGCAGGAAGCTATGAAAGTGATCTCTGAAATGGGATGCCACATAAAATACGGCCACGCCGAAGTGGGGAACATTATTAATGAAGCCACTGAAATGGTTCAGCATGAAATAGAATTCAGACCGATCAACATAGAAGATGCCGCTGACGAGCTTGTGCTTGCAAAATGGGCGATCAGAGAGATAGCTTATAAATATAATCTCGAGGTGACTTTCGCTCCCAAGATCATGATAGGCCAGGCGGGAAGCGGACTTCACATTCACATGAGACTGATGAAGGACGGCAAAAATGCGATCGCGGATAAAAAAGGCCTTACGGACACGGCAAAAAAACTGATATCCGGTCTTCTTGACATGGCTCCTTCGCTTACAGCTTTCGGCAACACGGTTCCGACGTCTTATTTAAGGCTGGTTCCGCATCAGGAAGCACCCACAAGGATATGCTGGGGCGAAAGGAACCGTTCGGTTCTTGTAAGGATCCCCTTAGGCTGGCTGGGTGCGGATAATCTTATTTACGAAGCGAATCCGAACGAACCCAAAGACAGGAACAGGAATATAGTAAATAATCAGACGATGGAAATAAGAAATGCGGACGGAAGCGCGAATGTTCATCAGCTTATAGCGGGACTCGCTGTGGCTGCGCTTCACGGGTTTGAAATGAAGAACTCCGTTAAATTTGCGGATAAACTGCATATTTCCGGCAAGGAAGCAAGCGCTGTCAAAGATCTCAATGAGCTGCCTGCATCATGCTGGGACTCTGCGGATGAGCTTGAAAAAGCCCGGTCGGTATATGAAAAATACGAAATTTTCCCGAAAGGTATGATCTCCAGGATAATTAAAGACCTGAAATCATACGAGGATAAGGATCTGAATAAGAAAATACAGGGTAACTATAAAATACTTAAAAAACTTATAAATGATTATATCCATTGCGGATAGAGATAAAAAGATAATCTTGAAAGGCGTTCTAAGTAACGCCTTTTTTATTGGAATGATAACCTATAATGTAAACTACAATTCCCGAAATGATCATAATAAAGCAGAGTACCTGACCCATCGAGAAATTCAGTAATACAAAGCCTAAATGATCATCAGGCTCTCTGAAATATTCAATAATGAATCTGACCGTGCCGTACAGGACAAGATAGGCAGAAACAAAAAAGCCGCTCCTGAATTTTCTGTTCCTCAGGCTCCAAAGAATAATAAAAATAAAAATCCCTTCAAAAAGCGCTTCGTAAAGCTGAGAAGGGTGCCTGAGCATTTCATCTCCTGCCAAAGGGAAATACATTCCTATGGAAGAATCCGTCACTCTTCCGTAAAGCTCTCCGTTGATGAAATTGCCGATTCTGCCGAAAGTGTATCCTAATGGTGCGGCGATAGCTATAAAATCGATAAATTTCAAAAATTCCAATTTGTTCTTTTTTGTAAACCAGTATGTCCCGGCAAAAGCCGAGATCACCGCGCCGTGGTATGACATTCCTGCAATACCCGTAAATTCAAAACCGTTATCGTATCTGAAAGGCAGAAATATCTCGAGAGGGTTGCTTATGAAATATTTAAGATTATAAAATAAAACATAACCGAGCCTTCCGCCGATAAGTATGAACAATATTACCTGAAAGAAATAATTCTCAAGCACTTCCCTGCTCAGTTCGAACTCTTTATTTTTTAACCGCCTGTTAAGAAGATAGAAAGTAAGTGAAAAAGCCACGATGTACATCAGTCCGTAGTATTTGACTTGAAAACTTCCGACATGAATTATTGTCGGGTCTATTGCATAGGGCAGAGTCTGCCACCATTTAACGAACGAATCCATCTAACCTGCCGTTCAAATTTTATCAAATTTAAGAATTTATATGCTGTTCTGCAAACTAATAAAAGGATTTATGATTTACTGACAAATTACTGACAGATCAATATTTTATAAACTTATACACTAGAGAGTTAATTATTTTTATATATCGTCTATTTCGTTTGTTGCGGCATATTGTTTTATACTTTAAATTTTTTGGCGCGCAATTTGTATATAATAATGATTGCATGAAAAGAATGCGAAATAAATAATTTAAAAATAGGAGCATCAAAATGGGAAAAATAATAGGAATTGACCTCGGAACCACTAACAGCTGCGTAGCTGTGATGGAAGGTAACGAACCGGTCGTTATAACAAATGCAGAGGGCGGAAGAACGACTCCTTCAGTGGTGGCATTCTCAAAGAACGGAGAAAGACTTGTGGGCGGACCTGCTAAAAGACAGGCGATCACAAACTCTCACAGAACTGTTTCGTCAATAAAAAGGTTTATGGGCAGAAAATACACTGAAGTAGGTCAGGAAATTAAGGAAGTTCCTTTTGAAGTTACAAAAAATGCTAACGGCGTAGTTCAGGTTAAGATAGATGATAAAGATTTTACCCCTCCGGAAATTTCAGCCGTAATTCTGCAGAAATTAAAACAGGCTGCCGAAGACTATCTCGGCACAAAAGTTACTGAAGCTGTAATCACAGTACCGGCTTATTTTAATGATGCGCAGAGACAGGCTACAAAAGATGCGGGAACTATTGCGGGTCTTGATGTAAAAAGGATCGTCAACGAGCCTACGGCAGCTGCGCTTGCTTACGGTCTCGATAAAAAAGTTGACGGACTTATCGCGGTTTATGACCTCGGCGGCGGTACATTCGACATCTCTATCCTTGAGATCGGCGACGGGGTTTTTGAAGTTAAATCAACCAACGGCAATACACACTTGGGCGGAGACGACTTCGACCAGAGAGTTATAGATTATCTTGCCGGCGAATTCAAAAAAACCGAAGGCGTTGATCTTAAAAAAGACCCGATGGCGCTTCAAAGATTAAAAGAAGCTTCAGAAAAAGCAAAGATAGATCTTTCTTCTCTTACGCAAACACAAATAAATCTACCTTTTATAACAGCAACTCAGGACGGCCCGAAACATATGGATTTTACACTGACGAGAGCGAAATTCAACGAGCTTACGATTGATCTTGTAAGATCCTCGATTGAACCGTGTAAACTTGCTGTCAGAGATGCCGGAATTGACATGAAAGACCTGAAAGAAGTTATCCTCGTCGGCGGTTCAACAAGGATCCCTGCCGTAGTTGACGCTGTCAGAGATTTCTTCGGTAAAGAACCGAATAAAAGTGTTAATCCTGATGAAGTTGTTGCGCTCGGAGCTGCAATTCAGGCAGGAATACTATCGGGTGATGTGAACGAAGTGCTTCTGCTTGATGTGACGCCGCTTTCACTCGGTATCGAAACCTTGGGCGGGGTCATGACAAGATTAATTGAATCGAATACTACAATTCCGACCAAGAAGACCGAAGTTTTCTCTACCGCTGCGGATAATCAGCCTGCGGTTGATATCCATGTTCTTCAGGGCGAAAGGCCGATGGCTCCAGACAACAAGACGATAGGAAGATTCCAGCTGGACGGCATAGCTCCTGCACCGAGAGGAATTCCGCAGGTCGAGGTTACTTTCGATATTGACGCCAACGGCATTTTGAGCGTATC
>DMTS01000230.1 GCA_003477045.1 Candidatus Delongbacteria bacterium | reverse complement strand
TAGCTATAGATGGCGACGGCTGTAGCCTAAAGGTTTTTGATTATGAATTCAATAAGTAACTAATTGTAATAATTTACAAACATGTTTTTTATTTTATCCTGAATAATAGTCGTTTCGTCGCATTTTTATTCATAAAACATAAATTCAGCTTTATATTGCTTCCTGAAAAATCAAGCCGGGGTGGAAATGATCTTAAATGCTGAGTACATAATCATAACCGACATAGGCAGTACAACCACAAAAGGACTTTTGCTGAAGCACGAACAGAAAAGTTCGGGTTATATTTTTAAAGATCAGTGCGATACTTTTACGACAGTGGAAAAACCTTTTGAGGATGTGAGGATCGGAGTTAACCGTATAATCGATACTTTTGAAAAAAGAAACGGTGTACGCATAAAAGATGAAGACGGCAGAATGCTTATCCCCTATCTTACTACAAGTTCGGCAGGCGGCGGGTTGCAGATAATGGTTTTCGGTCTTACAAAAAATGATACAGGAAAAAACGCAGAGATAACTGCTTACGGAGCAGGCGGAGTTGTTCTTAGGACTTTTACGATTGATGATCATGTAAAAGATATGGACAAGATCAGAATCATTCAAGACCTTAATCCTGATATGATACTCATGGCCGGCGGTTATGACGGTTACAATACCTACGGGATCATGCGCCTGATACAGGTTCTTTTTATTTCCCGGCCTTTACCGCGCTTTGTTAAAAACCTGAAAGTCCCGCTGATCTATTGCGGAAATAAATCAATGGTAAGGCATGTAAAAACACTTCTGAATCATGTTCTCGATGTTTATGTTACGCCCAATATCAGGCCGGATAACGAGAATTTGAACTACGAACCCGCAAAGCAGGAGGTTCACCGCATCTTTAAAGAATCAGTAATGGAAAGAGCGCCAGGCTATACCGATTTGAAAAGCCTTACTGCTACCGAGATACTGCCGACGCCTACCGGCGTAGAAAATATCTTAGCATTGTATGCTCAAAAAAGTTCCGAGAATGCTTTTCTGGTTGATATGGGAGGAGCTACCACAGATATTTATTCATGGATCAAAGGCGATTTCAGACGGTCCGTATCGGCTAATGTGGGACTGAGCTTTTCTCTCGCGAACATTCTCGCTCTGATCATCAAGACAAATAATATTAATATGCTTCTTAAGCATTTACCTGATAGCTACAATGAAAGTAATGTCCGAAATTACCTTAATAATAAAACAATTAATCCTGCTTATCTGCCTGTCAGCGATTCCGAGAGACTTCTGGAACAGGTCTGTGCGATCATAGGTTTTGAAATTTCATGGCGGCAACACCTTGAGTTGAATTTCAATAATCAGAGAAGCGATTTCTGGGATAAGCGGGAATTCTCGACAATTCGAAAATATATTAAGAGCAAATTTATCGGTCTGGCAAAATTAGCTAAAAACTATATGGAAAAAAAATTCGTGATAGATAAAGAAAGATCATTTTATCAATCTGACATTGATGTCATAATAGGCTCGGGCGGAGTAATAGCTTATGCCAAGAATGTGGAAGAGCAGATATTTATGCTGGCTGAAGGATTTAAACCCTACGGCGTTACCAGATTATGTGTTGATAAACCTTTCAAGGTTTCGCACATGGGTATGTTATCTGTGCTTGATCCTAAACTTGCTCTAGATCTTTTTGAAAGAGAGTGCCTGAGTGACATTGCTTATATTGTTGCTCCCGTGGGATTGATCTGGGAAGGAAGAAAAGTCCTGACGGCTAAAGATCAGGCAACCGGAAATGAAATCACCGTATCGGGAGGAAATTTTCATTATTTCCCTAATGGCGGAGATTTTGAATTCTCAACTACATGTGCGATCGGAGTTAAAGTTACAAAGAATCTTAATAGCTTCAAGCTGAACACAAAATTACCCGTACTTATTGACTGCAGAGGAAGAGATAAGAACTTTATCAATAAATCGCTTTTAGATTCAGGTATAAAGGAATTCTGTTTTAATTACGGAGATTTCGAATCGAAAATACCTCTGAACTGGATAGATACAGATCAGCTGAACGCAGAGAAAAGAAATATAACCCGTAAACTTCCCGTCAAAGGCGAAGTGCTGTGTAAGAAAGGCGATAGAGTCACAAGCGACCAGATCGTAGCTTTCAATAAAAATGAAGTACAGGGCAGATATATTATTGACCTTGCAAATTTTGATAACGGGCACAATAGATTCACCGAAGAAGAATTCAGGAACAGAATACTTGTTAATGAAGGCCGGATCGTTAAAAAGGATGAACCGCTGCTCAGAGGTTTTAAGGAAGAATTTTCAGCCACATTCGATCATGACATCGAAAAGGCACTGCATTCAAAGATCGTCGAACATGTATTCAATATGCCTTATGCCGGACTGATCAGAAAAATATATTATAATATCGGGCTTATTATAGCTGAAGAGATTTGCGATTACGCACCTCATTCGATAACTGTTTCTGATGACTTAAAGGTAAAACCTTCATTAGTAACAAATTACTTAAGTGTAAAGCAGGGTGACTTTGTCAGGGAGGGGCAGATCATAGCTCAGATTATTACGGAAAGCCCGACAGGCGCGGCCGGATATATAAAGGTTCATTCCCCCTCAACGGGTTTTGTAAAAGAAATAAATTCCATTACAGGCTGTGTAAAAATCCAGTATGAAGCAGATCCGTTTTATTTAAAAGCATTTGTTGACGGCAGGATCACTGAAGTTATCGAAAATCAGGGCGCGAAGATCGAAAGCAACTCAATTTGCCTTCAGGGAGCTATAGGCTTCGGCGGAGAGAATACCGGCAGGCTGATAGTAGGATGTTTTGTGGATTTACAGGCTTCTTTTACAGACACAAATGAAAATGAGAATATAATTATAGCTGTCAAAGACAGCTTAACTCCTTCGATGCTGGAATGGATCAAAAGTAATAATATCAAAGGGGTTATCGCGGCATCAATTGACAACAAAGAGTGGGTAAATTACCACAAAAAAGAGATCGGCGTAGCCATAACGGGAGATGAAGACCTCGGTTATTCGATCGTACTAATTGAAGGCTTCGGAATATCGCAGCTCGATGACAAACTATTTACATATCTGAAAAAATTTCACGGTCAGAATATTAGTATCAACGGGCGCACCCAGATCCGGGCAGGCATCATAAGGCCGCAGATAATCCTGCCTGCACGAGATTAGTTAATTTGAAAATTATTGACAATTATTTTTTTTTAGCTTAGATTTATGCCCGAAAACAAAATAACACAGGATAAGTTATGAAGAAGAATGTTTATGTTGTGATCGTTCTGTTGAGTTTTTTGCTGATGCTGAATGCTCAGACAGAAACCGGTTTCGTTGAGGAATCTGTTGATTTCACAAGAGGCGACGCAGTTTATTCAGGCACGTTATCAAAACCTGCAGGAGAAGGTAAATTTCCGGTCGTGATCATGGTCAGCGGAATGGGACCGCAGAACAGGGACTGGTCATTCGGAAAAAATTACAAGCTCGCAAAGATATTTGCGGACTATTTGAATAAGAACGGAATAGCCGTTTACCGCCATGATCGAAAGTATTCCGCCTAAACTGTGCCCTAAGAGTCCGATCCTGCCTACATCCTTTCTTGCTCTGAGCGTACTCACTGCCGAATATACATCT
>DMTS01000124.1 GCA_003477045.1 Candidatus Delongbacteria bacterium | reverse complement strand
CATCATCAGGATACTAAACAGCTAGCTCATAGCGGGAGATTTTAATGAGTGAAGATCACGAACACGAAGGGCACGAAGAACACGGTCACGAGCATAATCATCATGCTCACAGCCATGGCGATATTTCGGGAACGAAAGTTTTCTGGGTAGCACTGTTCAATCTGATAATTACGCTCACTGAATTCGTCGGCGGTATTATGTCGGGAAGCCTCGCGCTTGTATCTGATGCAGCACACAATCTTTCTGATACAGCCTCGATAATCCTTAGTTATGCCGGCATCAGAATTTCCGCGAAAGAGAAAACCGAAAAGAAATCTTTCGGCTACAAACGGGCTGAAATTATAATTGCTTTCATCAATTCTTCAACTCTGATCGCCATCTGCATTTATCTGCTGTTTGAAGCTTACCACAGGTTCACGAGCCCTGAAGAGATAAACGGCGATCTGATGATCACGATAGCAGTCATCGGGCTTATAGCAAACCTGCTTTCAGTCTTTCTTCTCGAAAAAGATTCTCACGGCAGCATGAACATCAAAGCTGCCTACCTTCACATGCTCGGCGATACGCTCTCATCTGTCGGTGTAGTGATCGGCGGAATTGCGATAAAATTCTGGGGAATGACATGGCTTGATCCTGTTATAACTGTACTTGTTTCGATTTACATAATCTATGAATCATGGAAAATCGTTAAAAGGACGGTTGATATTCTCATGCAGTCTTCAGCCGACCTCGATTACGATGCTATAAAAAAGGATATCGAAGCTATCGAAAGCGTAAATAATATTCATCATGTCCATACCTGGTACTCGAATGAAAGAACGATATATTTTGAAGCTCATGTCAGCCTCTGCGACATTATGATATCCCAGACAAAGCCAATACTTGAAAAAATTGAGCATATCCTGAAAGAAAAGTACGGTGTAAGCCATATAACGATCCAGTTTGAAGATGATCAGTCATGTCCCTGCGAAAATAGAATGTTCAATTCGGATGCAAAATGATCTTTTCAATAGTTTTCTACATAATAACGGCAGTCCTTTTTGTCATCTCATTAAAAAAAGACAGGCTGAAAACGAAAGCTGCGCTTCATAAAGCATGGAAATCATTTGAGAATATTCTACCTCAGATACTTACAGTGCTTATGTTGATCGGCATTATGCTCACCCTTTTAAGCCCTGAAACGATATCGCTTCTTCTCGGAAAAGATTCAGGCTGGTTCGGTGTGGCTTCCGCATCCATTATAGGTTCAGTAACCTTAATTCCAGGTTTTATCGCATTTCCTCTCGCTTCGGCTCTTTTAAAAAGCGGTGCGGGTTATATGCAGATCGCAGCTTTTGTTTCAACTCTTATGATGGTAGGCGTTATAACTATTCCGATGGAAGTCAAATTCTTCGGTAAAAAAGCGACTCTTATCAGGAATTCATTCGCTTTTGGTTTCTCAATTATGATCGCAATTATAATCGGGCTGGTGCTCGAATGAAGCATAAAATTAAACATATCATAAATAGATACCGCTACTTTTTTATTCTTTTCATCGCAGGATTAGCTTTGCTTGTCTATGATTTCGAGCTTGGAGCGAACTCCTTCAGGCTCACCGGTCTTAACATGCTTGACATGATCTCGATCCTGCCTCCGACCTTCATTCTTCTCGGGCTATTGGATGTTTGGGTAGATAAAGCTCTTATGATCAAGCTTACCGGAGAAGGTTCGGGACTAAAAGGCGCGGTCATTGCATTCCTGCTCGGATCTCTTGCCGCAGGCCCGCTTTATGCGGCTTTCCCGATCGCCGCCGTCATGCTCAAAAAGCAGAGTAAGTTCTCAAATGTAATAATTTTTATAGGCGCATGGTCAACCACAAAAGTGCCGATGCTGATGTTCGAAACCGCCTCGATGGGCGTAAAATTCACTCTTCTCAGATTCTTTCTTAATTTACCGGTAATAATTCTGATTGCCGTAATAACAGAAAAAATGCTCTCGAAAAGAGAAAAAACTGAGATTTACGGGAAAGCAGAAAAATTATAAGATATTGGGGTTTAAAGGTCAAAATAGTTGTTCTATTTGAAACAGTATTGGTAAGAATTTATTCTAACTGAATTGAAAACGGGCACTCAACCCGTGCCCGTAAATCAGATACAATAAAGAGATTATTTTTTGTATTCTTCGATCTCTTCTTCAACACCTTTCACTTCTTTCAAAAGTAAAGCTTTGTAAGCTTCCAGCTCTGCAATAATCTCTTCTTTTGAGATGAACTTTCTTTTGAATCCGTGATGGCCGCCGCAACCGCAGTTTGTTTCAATTTCTCTCTCTTCGCATCCGCAGTCAATTTCTTCGCACTCACATTTTATTTCGTGCTCACCGCATTTGCATTGTTCTTCATGATGGTGATGATGCCCGTGGTGAGGGTGCTTCCCGTGATGTTCGTGATGTCCGTTGCACATAATGATCTCCTTTTCAGGTTAGTTTTTGGGTTTGTTATTGTATGTTTTATGAAAATAGCTTAAAAACCGAATTTTATCTTCGAGATGAGCTGCCCAATCCGACAGCAGTTCAATTCCGCTTTCTGTAATGCGGTAAACTCTTTTAGCCGGTCCGCTTTCCTGTGTCTGCCAGTCTGAAGTAACGAATTTTTCACTTTCAAGCTTTCTGAGAACTCTGTAAACAGCACCCGGATCAGGTTCTTTTAAGATGAGATCATTTTTTTTTAGATATTCGGATAATTGGTATCCGCATAATGTATTATCTCTTAATATCAACAAAAGCCATGCTTCAAGATATCTCGGACTTTTTTTCTGTGGCGTACAACAGCATTTACTTTTACACATTATAACTCCATTAATGTTTGCAATCCATAGATGCTTTAAACATCTGTATGTATTATATCGAAGATAAAATAGAATGTCAATATCAATAAATTCAAAAATACTGAAAACCCGTATATTCATGAACATAAATATTGACAAATGTGAATATGTTACTTATATTACCCTTAAATTTACGGGGGTTGATGTATGGATAACATCGCATATTCTGAACTTTCAAAGCTGTTTAAAATATTGGGTGATCCGGTAAGGCTTCAGATTATAGACTTGATTTCCTGTAAAGAGATGTGCGCATGCGAAATTCTGGAATTTCTTGACATAACACAATCAACTTTATCTCATCACATGAAGATATTGAAAGAATCGGGTATCGTTAATTCTCGAAAAGATGCAACTTGGATGCGTTATTCTCTAAATGAAGTTAAATCGGCTGAATTAAAATCTGCATTGGAAAAGATCACAAGCGATACACCAGATTGTTTCTGCTATGCTGTCAAAAAAGGATGTAAAAAATGAAAGAAAAAAACACCGGAATAAGCTTCTTTGAAAGATACCTGACGGTCTGGGTCGTACTGTGTATGGCTGCAGGAGTTATGATAGGAGTATATCTGCCTGCAATTCCGAAATTTCTTGGAAAGTTCGAGTACGAGAGAGTTTCTATCCCGATAGCTTTTTTGATATGGCTGATGATATATCCTATGATGATGAAGGTTGACTTCGCGAGCATAAAAAATGTCGGGAAAAACCCTCACGGGCTATATGTGACCTGGGTGACGAACTGGCTGATCAAGCCGTTCACGNNCGCATGGTTTTTCTTTTATGTAGTTTTTAAATCCCTGATAACACCCGAGCTCGCGAAGGACTATCTCGCCGGCGCGATACTGCTCGGAGCCGCTCCCTGCACAGCAATGGTGTTCGTCTGGAGCCACCTGACAAAAGGAAACGCAGCTTACACGGTAGTGCAGGTGGCCACGAATGACCTGATCATTCTGATCGCGTTCACGCCAATTGTCGCTTTTCTCCTCGGTATCGGCGGGATAACTATCCCGTGGGGGACATTACTTCTCTCAGTCGTGCTGTTCGTCGTCATTCCCCTCGCCGGCGGAATTTACACGAGAACACATGTCATCAAAGCAAAAGGCGAAGAGTATTTCAACAAAAATTTCATACCTAAATTCAATAACATCACCATCATAGGCCTTTTGCTGACACTCGTTCTCATATTCTCTTTCCAGGGCGATGTGATCCTGTCCAATCCGCTTCACATAATCCTTATCGGAATTCCTCTTACAATTCAGACATTTTTGATATTTTTCATCGCCTATTTCTGGAGTAAAAAATGGAAACTCTGCCATAACATCGCCGCGCCTGCAGGAATGATCGGAGCATCGAATTTCTTTGAATTATCCGTAGCCGTAGCTATCTCGCTTTTCGGTCCATCCTCCCCGGTTGTTCTGGCTACGATAGTCGGAGTTCTCGTAGAAGTCCCCGTCATGCTCACTCTTGTCAAGATAGCCAACCGGACTAAGAACTGGTTCCCGGATGAGCTTCACAGTTTGAAATAAAACATTAGGCTAACAAAACAGTAATAATCTTCTAATATTGGAGGTGTAAATTGCAGGAAAATTCAGGAAATGAAATGATAAAGATACTGTTCGTATGCATACACAACTCGGCAAGAAGCCAGATGGCCGAAGCTTTTATAAA
>DMTS01000074.1 GCA_003477045.1 Candidatus Delongbacteria bacterium | reverse complement strand
GTATGGGGTTCTTTGAGTCAGGCTCTTTTCAGCAAAGCTCTTGGAAGAACCGCATTCAACTTCTCAACCGATCCGTATCCGTTCCTTTTGAACGGAGCTGCAGGCGGAATAAACATTACCAATATCGGTTACGCAGGCGAGACGATCAGCTTCGATATAGCATTGAATGTTCTGCCCCCCAAAAGCATAGCGGGAGCGATAGTTTACGGTGCGATAGAACTAAACTGGATAGCTCCGGATCCTGTAGCCGGACTCACAGTTGCATATTACAAAGTCTATAAAAACGGCGTTCTTATTGCAGACAATGTTACGC
This sequence comes from Candidatus Delongbacteria bacterium, assembly GCA_003477045.1. Classification (GTDB taxonomy): domain Bacteria; phylum UBA4055; class UBA4055; order UBA4055; family UBA4055; genus UBA12480. The sequence continues at coordinate 4,254 of DMTS01000074.1, read as the reverse complement.
AGACAAAATATACGGATAACGAAGTTACCCAAGATTCGGTTTACAAATATTCAGTGTCCGCATACTATACCGGAACAACATCCGGCGAATCTTCATATACCGAATCGGAAAGCATAACCTATAAAGCACCTTATTCAGCTCCTTATACAACGGATTACACCACCCGGACGGACTGGACACAAATATCAGTTGACTGCACGCCGAGATGGATAGCGTCAAACACAGCTTTTGCCGGAGGATCTGCGCCCGAAATGATGGCTGTACTTGAGAATTTCGACCCTGCAGTATCAAAATATGTGTCGCCTCCGGTTTCAACTACGGGAATAGATACTCTTAAGATATCTTTTAAACATTTTTATGACGGCTATGATACCGGAGTCACATACAAAGTTCAGGTGAGTTCAAACAAATTCGACTGGACTGACACCTACTGGTCGTTCGCTGATTTTGCCGGTGATGCCGGCCCTGAGACCGTAAACATCGAGCTTACTGCTTTCCCGGACCCGATCTATGTTGCATGGGTACTCGACGGCAACCAGTGGAGCTACGACGGCTGGTATCTCGACGATATTTCTATAGCCCGTAAAACTCCCAGCTCGATCGAAGAGGGTTTGATGCCTGCTGTAACTAAACTGCACGGAAACTACCCGAATCCGTTCAATCCCGAAACGACAGTATCATTTGACTTGTCGGAAGACTCGAATGTTAAACTGAACATTTATGACATGAAAGGCTCGCTCGTAAGAACACTTCTTTCAGGCGGTGTGAAATCCGGATCTCACAAGGTCATGTGGAACGGAAAAGATAACGGAAACAACCAGCTGTCGAGCGGGATATATTACATCAGCCTGGAGACAAAAGATAACAATTTCACGCATAAATCGCTTATGATAAAATAAGAGGGAATATAAATGATCCGAAAAATATTGGTCATAGCATTAATTTCTGCATTAAGTTCAGGTTTTGCCGGGCTTGTGAATGTTAACCCTGACCCAAAGGGAGAACCATGGATCGCAGGAGGTTTTAAAGCCCCTTCTAATTTCGACAGGTCAAAACTGAATTTTATTCCCGCTTTAGCTTCAAAAGGCAAGGAACTGCCTTCAAGAGTTGACAATTCCCTTCATAAATACTTCAGGCCGATCTTTAATCAGACCGGGGGAAGCTGCTCACAGGCTGCAGGCGTAGGATATACCTTTACTTATGAAATGAACAGGCTCAGAGACCTTCCCGCAGATGTTATCGAGAATCAGTACCCGACACATTTTACATATGATTTTTTAAATCAGGGAAGCGGAGAGATCGGTTCATGGTGGGGTGACGGCTGGGATATTATAAGATCTGTCGGTATCATGAATGTCAAAGACTACGGTGGTACATTTTCGTACGGCGGAAATTCGAGATGGATATCCGGAATAAACGAATGGGCGAACGGCAACCATAATAAAGTCGTGTCCTACAACGCAATTGAAGTAGGAACTCCAGAAGGTTTAAACACTTTAAAGAACTGGCTCCATGATCATCTTGAGGATTCGTCTTACGGCGGTCTTGCGGTGTTTGCGGCCGGCGCTACGAATTATATTCAGACTACTCTTCCCGCAGGCACTCATGAAGGCGGAAAAAGGGTCATCACAAAGTGGGGTCCGGATGTTAATCATGCAATGACATATATCGGTTATGACGACAGCATCAGGTACGATTATAACGGTGACGGCAAATACACTAACGACCTCGATATAAACCGCGACCACACTGTCGATATGAAGGACTGGGAGATCGGCGGTATGATAGTGGCGAACAGCTGGGGGGATTCATTCGGAGACAGCGGAAGAATATACCAGATGTATAAAATTCTTGCGGAAAGCTATGAGGACGGAGGCATTTTCTATTCGTTTGTAGATGTGGTTCATCCGCAGGCTGTTTACGATCCCGAATACACGCTCGAGATAAAGATAAAGCATGACAGAAGGGATATGTTCAGGATCAGCGCAGGCTGCTCGCAGTATCTTTATTCAACAGGACCCGAATCTTCGAACGGATTTCCTTTTATGAGCTGGCAGGGCGGAGATTTTTACCCTCAGGGCGGCAGATATGAGGACTCAAGATATATCGAATTCACGATAGACATTACTGAAACTGTAAATAACATAAATCCCGCCGAACCATTCAAATTCTTTTTCATGGTAGATGAAAGCGATTCATATAACAAGTATAACGGAGAAATTATTTCTGTTACAGTAGTTGATAAGGCAACAGGAAGAAGATATTATAACACCTCAGGCAGTACAGTTATGACTAATAACGGTAAAACCACTGTATCTGTAATTGTTGATGAAAATACTTTTATTCCGGGAAATGCCAAAGCTTACGCCGGAGACGGGATCGTCAGACTTGAATGGACAGGCGCCGAAGCAAAATCAACCCTATTTGAAAGTTACAGCGTTTATAAGAACGGACTGCTTTTAAAAAGCGGCCTGGATTCATGTTCGTTCACCGATGATGATGTCGAGAACGGAACTTTATACACATACAGGATATCTGCGGTTTTTACAGGAACCTATACCGGTGAAACATTTTCTTACCCGGTTCAGGTAATGCCGGAAGAACCCTCAGCTCTGCCCTATTTTATTGATTTTGAAAGCGGGTTTGAAAATTGGACTCTCAGAAACAATATTTCCGGATGGATGAACGGAGACGGAACTCATAGCTCCGAATACTGCGATTACAGCGGTAATGACACAAAGTTCCTTCTAGCCAATCCCGATCTGGCGGGGGACGGTGTTTTTGTTCAGGATTATGCGGTTACTCCGTTTTTCAATATAAGTTATTACAGCGGTGTGGAGCTTGAATTCGACTATATCTTGAATAACGCGACCGACCAGTATTATTTCTGCGACATTTCAGTATTGTACAGAACAGGGCTTGATCAGGAATGGAAACTGCTTGAACAGCTCTCCGACTCCCCCGACTGGACAACGCGCGGCATTTTAATACCTTCCGAAGCCGTTTCATCTAATTATACTCAGTTCGCTTTTTTAATGGACAATCATTATCAGTGGGCTATGGGCGGAGGAGGAATTGATAATGTTTCTATAACCGGAATTATGAGCACTTCAGCACCGGTCATAACATACTTTTTTCCCGAGGACCCTCAGGTATCTTTGAACTGCTACGAGAATATTCAGTTCTCAGTAACGGTTGAAGACTTTGATACCGGCGCGTCCGGGCTGACTTTTTTATGGTATATCGACGGCGACCTTGTCCAGACAGGCGGACCGGAGTTCAGCACGGCTTTCGCCAAAGCGGGAAATTATGAAATTAAGGTTGTTGTCAGCGATAAGTATGATGAGGACTTTACAACATGGTCTATAATTCAGACCGATATTAATGAGAATATACCTTTAACAACCAGACTTTATCAGAATTACCCTAATCCTTTCAATCCTGAGACCGTGATAAGATTCGATAACGCGGATGATACTTTTGTAGAGCTGAACATTTTTAACAGCAGCGGTCAGCTTGTAAGATCACTTGTTGGCGGAGAATTAAAAAAAGGCAGTTATTCAGTAGTCTGGGATGGCAGAGACAACAGCGGGTCCGGTCTTTCATCAGGAGTTTATTATTACAGACTTGAAACTGATAATTACTTAAAAAATAACAAAATGCTGATGTTCAAATGAGCTTTCTGTCGGAACATCTTGAACATACGATCTTAAAGCAGGGACTTTCGGAATACCATATCAGGGATAATTTCGATGTGTGCACGGAGTATGACATTCCTACGATAGTCCTGCCGCCTTCATTTGTTAAATACGCCTCTTCGCTTAAACCGGAAAGGCCGGTCTCTATCTGTACTGTAATTGGTTTCCCTCTCGGTTTCTCGACCTTCAAAACAAAGATATTTGAGATCGGTGATGCAATTGAAAACGGAGCTGCCGAAATTGACCTTGTTATTGACCATACTTTTGTGAAAGACGGAAAATGGACAGTTATCGGAAACGAAATGTCGGAATACAGAAGAATTTGTATAGGCAGAGTACTTAAGATAATTGTGGAAACTTCCATCATCACAAGGAACGAACTTGACAGAATAACTCAGACACTGATTGACAGCGGAATTGATTTTATCAAAACATCTACCGGGATGGTCGGCGACGGAGCGAGATTAGACGACATAAAATTCCTCAAAGATAATTACGGCGATAAGATAAAGATCAAAGCTTCGGGCGGAATAAAGACGAAAGAACAGGCTATTGA
>DMTS01000175.1 GCA_003477045.1 Candidatus Delongbacteria bacterium | reverse complement strand
CATCATATAATTGATAAATTCATCAGTTCAGGTATAAATGAGATAGTAATCAATACCCATTATTTTTCTGATCAGATAGAAGAATTTATTGAAATATCAGACTATAAAGCTGATATAAAGGTGGTTAAGGAAGAAACTATTTTAGGCACCGGCGGAGGAATATTCAATATGCTTCCCCTCATCACTGAAGAAGACTTTTTCGTTTATAACACTGATGTGGTGTGTGATGTCAGGCTGGACGAACTTATGAAATACCATAGAAAAAACAGATCGCTCGCCACTATGGTGATGCAGGACAGGGAGACTTTCAATCAGGTGATAATTGATTCTGAAAACTGTTTCTGCGGCCTTAATCTTGTTAATAAAGGTATTAAAAAAGTTGTTCGTGAACCGGTCGGAGGTTCATCCCTGATGGCGTTCTGCGGTGTCCATGCCGTAAACAAAAGAATTATTTCATATGAAGAAGAAAAAACCGAGTATTCAATAATTGATGTATATCTGAATGCGGTTTCAGGAAAAGAAAAGATATCTGCTTATAAACCAAATGTTCACTGGTTTGATATAGGAACAATAGAAAAGCTGAAACAGGCTGAAATATTCTTATCAGGATGCTGATGGTAATGTAAAAATAAAGCTGCTGCCTTCTCCGGGAACACTCTGAACGAAAATATTACCATTATTCTTTTCAATAAATTCTTTACACAGAATTAAACCAAGGCCTGTTCCGGTCTCGCTATTAGTTCCAAGAGTAGATGTTTTAAAATCTATATCAAAAATTTTATCTAAGAAATTATTGTCGATCCCCACACCGGAATCTGCGACAGTAGTTTCAATGAATTCGCCTTTATCCTCGCTATAAATACGGATATTTCCGTTCTCCGGAGTAAATTTTATCGCATTGGAGATCAGGTTTCTGATTACAGTACTCACCATGTTCTTATCGGCGAAGACTTCCATACTACCGGGAGAATTAACTGAAATACTTATTCCTTTCTTTGAAGCGCTGATAATCAGAATATCGATCTCGTTGTCAAAAATTGTTTTAAGCAGAAATTTTTCAGGGTTATATTCAATAGAACCTGTCTGTGACCTTGACCATTCGAGAAGGTTGCTCAAAAGTTCAGATGTGTTTTTTCCGGCATTATGTATCCTGTTAACAATGTTTCTCATCCTATCGGTATAGAATTCGCCTTTTTCGTTCTTTAAGAGTTCAGAGAAGCCGATGATTGCCTGAAAAGGAGTTCTGAGATCGTGGCCGATGATCGAAAAGAATTTATCTTTGGTGGCATTAAGTTCATTTAGCTTGTTCAGAGCCATGGAAAGTTCGTTTTTCTGTTTTCTGATAAGTTCATTTTTAATTTTAAGCAATCCATGGGCTTTACGTTTTAAATAAAGCCTGTAGAAAGCAAATACAACAAGCACAATTACAAGTAATGTTACTACTAAAAGATAATTTCTGAAAGTGGTCTGCCTGTCAAGTTCAAGTAGTCTGATTTCACTTTCTTTTTTAAGAATTTCATTTTCTTTTTCTTTTTTATCGGTTCCGTACTGAGTAAGAAGCTCATTTATATTTCTTGAACTGTTCTCGTTATAAATGCTGTCATTCGCCTGCATATAAAGCTTATGGTACTTATACGCGTCTTTATAATTTCTGAGGCTGTCGCTTGAAGTAAAAAGCATTTTGTATGCGTCTTTCTCGATCTCCAAGGCGCTGTACATTTTTGCGATATCGAGTCCTGTGAGTGCATAGCTCACAGCTTCATTATATTTTTTCATTTCTATTTTTATTTCGGCAATATTGATATTTATTATTGAAAGTCCTTTCTTTTCATCAAGCTCCTTTTTTATTTCGAGAGCTTTTATGTAGTATTCAAGTGCCAGTTCGAGATTCCCTAGAGCTTTATGATTTACACCAATGTTTATATAGCAGGTGGAGATCCCTCTGCGATCACCTGACTCTTCAAATAGTTTTAAAGCCTGATAATAATACTCCTGAGATTTGGAGTAATCCTTCATATCGTTGTAAACATAACCCAGATTTATATATTTACTTGCGATCAGAGGTTTGTCATTAAGTTCTTGAGCTATCTTCAGTGATGTTTCCAAATAATCGATAGCCCTTTCATGATTTTTTTGATACATATATACGATGCCGATGTTGTTGTAGCATCTTGAAGTCCCGTGCCTGTCTTGCATATTTTCATACAGTTTCAGTGAAGCAAGATAGTATTCTATAGCTTTTCCATAGTCTGCTCTGAACAGATAACTGTTTCCGATCTTGTTTTTGCTTAAGGCAATGTACTTTTTGGACGAAAGTTTTTCAGACAAATCGAGAGCTTTCTGGTAATAAATTTCGGATGAATCAGGCTGGCATGGTTCATAAAGCATTCCGATATCTATATATGATTTAGCGAGAGAGGTGTCTTTGGCTGAGGAATAAATTATTTTTAGAAGGCTATCTACAGCTGTATTATCCTGCGCAGTGCACCAGAAAGAAAATATAAAAAAGTATAATATTGCCGATCTTCTCATAAATGCCCGTCCGTTACTTATTAATCTAATAAAATTAAGTAATCGTGTCAATACTATTTTTATGCTAATACGAAAGATTTCGTAATTAAGACTTGACAATAAAAAATTTCGTTGGTAAATTACCTGTACGAACATTTTCGTAATTGATTAGTTTAATCTTTGAAATAACTTGAAAAGGAAAAAAATGAAACCTACAGCAAGTGAGCTTGATATTCTTCAGATACTTTGGCAGAACGGTAATATGACTGTTAAAGATATAAATGAAGAAATAAATAAAGTAAAAGAAACCGGTTATACAACAACTTTAAAACTCATGCAGATAATGCATGAAAAAGGTTTACTTTCCCGTGAACAGAACGGAAGGAGCCATGTTTACAAGGCTTCGATAAAAGAGGATGATACGAAGAGCAGCCTGCTCAAATATTTTATTCAATCCACATTCAACGGTTCTACTGCAAGCCTCGTTATGCAGGCACTGGGAGATCATAAGACAACCAGAGAAGAGCTTGAAATGATCAGAGAGCTTCTGAATGATATCGAAAAAGGTAAAAAATAACCGGAGGGGGTAGTAAAATGCTGACCGACAGAATAATTACCGCTACGGTTTATGCGCTGCTTCATTCATTATGGCAGGCACTTGTGATCGCACTCGTGCTGCTTATATTCAGCAAAGCTGCAAAAAAGGCAGGATCAAAGGTCAGATATTCCATATCATTCGTATCTCTATTTGCCGTCTTGATCTCGTCCGCACTGACATTTTACTATTATTTTAAAGAAAAGACAGCCGCTTTGGCTTCAGCTTCATATAATATTACAGCCTTAACTGATATCCAGTCAGAAAAAAATATTGTTTCAGCGGATGTCTGGAGGAACATGCTTGAGAGTTATTCAGGTATTATATTTACAATGTGGTTTGCCGGAATGGCGGTATTCTTCATAAAATTTTGTATAGATCTTTATTATGCGGATTCTATAAGGAAAAAAGAGTGCGTGAATTTACCGGATGCGATCACAGCTTCGTTTATCAGGATCGCTGACAGGCTTGGTGTAAAAAAAGCGGTCAAATACATCGAATCTCCGCTTGTAAAAGTGCCTGCCGTGATCGGTTTTTTCAAACCGGCAGTGATCCTTCCGCTCGGACTGATCTCAAAGATCCCTTCAGACCAGCTTGAAGCTGTAATCAGCCATGAGCTTGCACATATAGCAAGGAACGATTTTTTACATAATTTAATTCAGTCGCTTATCGAGATCGTATATTTCTTCAATCCTTCCATACTTATCATATCGAAAATGATAAGGACGGAGAGGGAGAACTGCTGCGACGATCTCGCGATTACGCAGTGCAGGGATTCGGCGCTTCTGGCCAAAGGGCTTTACAATCTCGAACTGCTTCATTCAGACCTGCCTAAGCCGATCATGGCGGCAGGAAACAGGAATAATCTGCTCTGCAGGATCAAAAGATTAAT
>DMTS01000233.1 GCA_003477045.1 Candidatus Delongbacteria bacterium | reverse complement strand
TCTTCTTTCATTATCATCTCCTGAAGCCTGACTTTCTGCTTTGAAACATAGTAGTAATGGAGAACTATCGTCAGTAAAGTGTAAAGCGTAAAGAATGTCCAGATATAGATCGGTTCTTTGAAAAACCATATGTATGTTGATAATACGATAACTATTGAAACAAAAACTACCGCATGTCTAATAATTGTTTTCTTTGTTCTCGGATCCATAAACCTTCCCCCGGTTTAGTAGTTTTCAAGAATAGAATTTTTGAATTTATTGTAACTACCATTAATTATAGCTTTTCTTGACTCTCTTGTCAACCAAATATAAAAATAAATATTATGTATCGTTGCAAGCTGTCCGGCAAGTTTTTCACCCGCATTGAAGAGATGTCTGACATAAGCTTTTGTATAATTTCTGCATGTATAACATTCGCAGGTGTCATCTATGGGAGTAAAATCCTCTTTAACTTTAGCTCCTTTTAAAATGATCTTGCCGTTCTTTGTAAAAACGGTGCCGTTCCTTGCGTTTCTCGTAGGCATCACACAGTCGAACATATCCACCCCGACGCTTATGCAGTTAAGTATATCTGCAGGAGTACCGACGCCCATAAGGTAACGCGGTTTGTTCTTCGGAAGTATATCGGTGCAGACTTCAGCTATCTCGGGGATCATTTCGGGCGGTTCGCCGACAGATACCCCGCCGATCGCGTAGCCGGGAAAATCAAGCTCCGCGAGTTCGTTGCAGCTTCTTTCGCGCAGGTCTTTAAATACAGAGCCCTGGGCTATTGCGAAGACGGTCTGATCATGACCGTAAAGAGGAGAAGTGCTCCTGAAATGCTCAATTGATCTTTTCGCCCAGTGCGTGGTTCTTTTAACCGCTTTTTCAGCCTGAATTTTCTCGACGGGATAATGAGAACACTCATCAAGCACCATCATAATATCCGAGCCTATCACTCTTTGAATATCAACAACACTTTCAGGAGTGAAAAAATACTTTGTTCCATCCAGATGGGACTGAAAATGAACTCCTTCATCCTTTATCTTCGTCAGGCTCGCAAGACTGAATACCTGGAATCCGCCGCTGTCGGTAAGAATGTTCCTGTCCCAGTTCATGAATTTATGAAGTCCGCCTGCAAGCATCATGATCTCCATGCCTGGCCTGTTGTTCAGATGATATGTATTTCCGAGTATTATCTGTGACTGTGCTTCGTGAAGATCCCTGCTGGTCAGGGCTTTAACATTCCCAAGCGTACCAACAGGCATAAAAACAGGCGTGTCTATCACCCCGTGATCNNTATTCCTTTTTTATTTCTGTTTGCGGTTCTGTTGGGCTGTCGGGAGAAAGTATCCTTCCGGTATCGTTAATTATCACGATCACCATAAGAAGGAACAGGATCATCATGCCTACCTGTAGAATTCGGAATTTTATATTCTGCGGGATCTTTCTTCTGGCTATTCCTTCGTAAAGTATGAACATAAAATGACCGCCGTCGAGTACGGGAACCGGAAGAACATTCAGAAATCCCACATTCACACTGATGAAGGCGATAAATCCGAGATAAGCCCAGATGCCCGCCTTAGCGCTTTCGCCCGTCATTTGAGCTATTAAAAGAGGTCCGCCGAGCTCTTTTATAGAAGCTTCGCCTGTCACGAGCATTTTAATCGACAGCCATCCGACTTTCAACCAGCTCCAAGTTGCGAGCGATCCTTCTTTCACAGATTCAAAAAATCCTGCATCTCTTATGACCGTCTCTGAAAATATACCTATCAGGCCGATAGTTTTGATCTCGCCGTCATAAAGAGTTCTTAAACCGATCGTTCTGACAGGAATTACCAAAGTTGATTCTGCCCTTGTGACCATAAATTCAAGCTCGGTATCAGGTTTGCTGTGAACAATTTCAGTTATTTCAGTCCAGTTCTTCACTTCAACATTATCAATAGCTTTAATTGAATCTCCGATCATAAAACCGGCAGTTTTAGCCGGAGAATTGTCGGAGAATCCTTTGATCTGCGTCGAATGAACCTCTGGAATGCCGTTAAAAAAAGTAATAACCGAATAAATGACAACGGCAAGGATAAAGTTCATCATCACGCCTGAGAGGATCACGAATGACTTCTGAAAGAAATTCTTCGATTCAAATTCGTAAGGCTCGCCTTTTACAGCCTTATCGTCCATGCTCTCGTCCATCATCCCGGAAATCTTGACGAATCCTCCGAGCGGGATCCATGCTATCCTGTACTCGGTGTCGCCGTACTTTTTTTTAAGCAGAGCTTTGCCGAATCCTAGAGAGAAAGTTTCAACCCTCATTCCGCACAGCTTGGCGGAAGTAAAATGGCCAAGTTCGTGTATAAAGACTATAATTCCCAGAAGTATGATAAAAGCGATCGTTGTAAGCATAATTATCCTTTGGTCACATTAAAGATTTTATCCGGATTGAAAATATTGTCGGGATCAAAAGCGTTTTTGATCTTTTTCATAAAAGCTATTTCGTTCTTTGAATACTGCAGGCTCATAAAATTTTTCTTTGAAAGGCCAATGCCGTGCTCGCCTGAAATAGTTCCGCCAAGCTCAATAGTTTCTTTGAACACTTCTTCTGAGGCAAGACGGGCATTATTTGATTCCGTTCTGTTGTTCCTGTCATAAAGTATGTTGACATGAAGATTTCCGTCGCCCGCATGCCCGTAAACCACTATTTTCAGGCTGTATTTCTCTGAAATATCGCGGGTTGATTCTATGAATGAATACATGTTTGACAAAGGAACGCAGATATCCTCATTCATCTTGTCTGAAGATAGTTTTTTGATCGAAGTGGAAACGGCCTTTCTCATATCCCAAAAGGACTGTTCTTCTTTTTCATTTTCAGCTTTTTTGAATGATGTTACCTTCAAGAGCGAAAATATATTTTCAATCAGAATTTCTTTTTCAAGCAGCTCTGGAAGAAAATAAGAATCAAGCTTGATTATTAGCACTGCTTCAGTGCCTTCAGGCATGGTAACGCCTGAGTAAGTCACGGCCGCTTTGAGAGCGTCCTTGTCGATCAGTTCGATCACCGCGGGGCTGATCGAAGTACTTTTCAGTTTGATCACTGTTGAGATGGCGTTTAAAAGACTTTCGTGATATGTTATATAAACATCATGCAGCGGAGGATCGTCTATAAGCTCAAGAGCTATTTCGGTAACTATCCCGAGAGTGCCTTCTGATCCTATCATGACATAAGAACCCGGAAAAGTATTTCCGTCGTTGTAATATCCGCATTTCTGAATACTGCCGGAGCTGTCAACGAACTTGAAACCTTTTACATATCGTGCTGTTACGCCATATTTCACGCAGTGAAGACCTCCCGCATTTTCGGCAAAATTGCCTCCAATTGTAGAAACCGCGCTGCTTGACGGGTCGGGTGGATAATACAGCCCGAATTCACGCGAAGCTTTTCTCAGGTCGTCAGTAATTACTCCGGGCTGAACAAAAGCCATTTTTTTCTTTGGATCTATAGAAATTATCTTATTCATCGTTTCAAAGTTTAACAGTATGCCGCCTTTTATAGGCACTGCTCCCCCGCTCATTCCGGTTCCCGCTCCCCGGGCTATCACTGCTATCCCGTTCTTTGCAGCTATAGAAACAATTTTTGATATCTCGCTCTCTGTCATAACATTTACGACAACATCAGGACTTCCTGCGAATTTTGTTGTATCTGTTCTGAACACATATCTTGTTTCGGGAGAAGTATCTATACTCCCTTTTTCCAAAACCGCTTCTATCTGTTCGACGATGTTCATTAACTCCGTTCCAAAATTGATAAGCTTATAAAGTAAGAAAATATTACGGTAAGTTCAAGTGAATATAATGCATCTTCAAATTTAATTTATACTTGCGGGTTACAGATTTTATTTTTAACTTTGACGGCAGAGAGAAACAAGGAAAGCAAATGATCTCAATTCTGAAAAAAACTGATGATAAGCTGGCCAGGATCAGCGGATTCGAAAATGACTGCTGGGTAAATATCGTACATCCTTCCGCGGATGAGATAAACAGTATAATTGACAAATTCGATATTCCGAGGGACTTTCTGACAGACCCTCTTGATATTGATGAAGTAGCCCGTCTGGAGATTGACGGCGATAATTTCATCCTGCTCTCTAGGGTCCCTGTCCATGAAATGAGTGAAGAGGGATCAAATTTTACCACAATACCGCTCGGTATAATTGTCATCAAGGATAAGCTGATGATAACTGTATCTCCGCATGAAAACGATCTGATGAAAGATTTTGAGAACGACAGGATAAAGAAATTCGATCCGGCTGACAGACCGGCATCCATCCTGCAGATATTCAACAGGACTAACCAGCTCTATATTAAATATTTAAAACAGCTCAGGCATAAAGCCGGAGAGATCGAAAGCGAGATACTTGAATCAATGAACGATAAAGATCTTGTGCAGATTTTCAATCTTCAGAAATCGCTTATACATTATACCGCTTCACTGAATTCTAACAACAGGATGATCCAGAAGCTTAAGAGAAGCAGACTTTTTGAGATCGACGAAGAAAAAGACGATATACTTGAGGACATCACGATCGATATAAAACAGGCGATAGAGATGGCCGAGATCTACGGGAATATTTTAAGCGAGATGATGAGATTCTTTTCATCTGTTATTTCAAATAAACTTAATATCGTTATGAAATTTCTTGCGGCTATTACTATAATCATTGCCATACCGACACTTGTATCGAGCATATACGGAATGAATGTTCCGCTGCCTTTTCAGGATTTCCCCCATGCTTTTATAATCACCATGGGTATATCAGCCGTATCGGTTATACTTGGAGTTCTCATTTTCATCTATAGAAAATGGCTCTGAAATAAAAAAAATTATACTTTGTGACCTGCGACACAGTTTTGGTTTGTGCCGATGCATATATTTGTACTGACGGTTCAATAATTGGGGGAGGGGACGGGTTTAAAAGCCCGTCCCTTCAATTTATTTTACAAGCCACTTAACATATTCGGGATATAGTTCAAAGAAGAAATCATCTGAAGGTCTTATTCTGATATTATAACCCTGCTCTCCCGAACCGCTAAGGTCAAAAGTTCCGGTGTATTTAGCTACATTGTCGCTATATTTTTCGATGTATTTGAGAGGTTCGATCCTGCAGTTCTCCCTGTCCGGGCAGTAGAAAAGTTCTATCGTAACATCTTCATGCGCCATACTGTCAAGATAGACATAAACCTCAAC
>DMTS01000070.1 GCA_003477045.1 Candidatus Delongbacteria bacterium | reverse complement strand
GCGATCTCCGGCGTGGGCGAACCGGGGTAGCTCGTTATAACTTTCACTCCCGCTTCGAGCATCGCTCTCGCAACAGCGTGATTGCCCATGAACAGACCCTTCCACGGCTGTTGTTCTGTAAGCTGTTCATAAAATCTTTTCATAGATGCTCCTTTTCAGGTTATAAAAAAAGGGCAATCGTATTGCCCTTTGAACTAAATTCTATCTTCGTACTTTGAACGCATCCCAATCCTGATTCAGTACATTCACATCAGTCTTGGTTTTACTGTATTTTCCGTCGTTCCTGATGCTTATTTTCTCGCCTTTAACAATTGATATCCATTCGGATAAAGTCACTTCGTATGGTCCAGGTATCTGCTTAGGGGCCATAGACTGTTTCGGAGCCATACTGCCGGTATCATTCTTCGGTTCTATTTTAAGTTCCGCTTTCTTCTCTTTTTCAAGATCAACTTCCACCTGTCCGTCAAGAACGGATATCTCCGTAATTTTACCGTCTGATGTCATACGATAAGCTGTGCCGATCACAGCAGCGACAGCAATAGGCGATCTTACCTTAAAATCTTTTTTCTTTGAATCAAGTTTATTGACATTTGTCCATGACTCACCGCTGACAAGATATCCCTGAAAGCTGACTTTCTCGCCTGACTGCTCAAATTGATCTATTATGTATCTTGTGTTCTCGCTTAGCCTCAGAATGCTGCCGTCGATCAGTTTTATCTCACATCTTGATTCTTTGCCTGTCTGAAGCGTATCTTTCTCGAATATTTTATCTTCTTCGTCAAGAGGAGTTATCTTTGCGCTGTTTTTTGAATTTATCGAACCGAGCCTGAAATCTATCTCGCCTACCTCTTTTTTATTGCTTTTAGGAGCTGTAGCAATTTTTTTCGGCTGTGCGGGCTTTTTAGCTTCGGTTTTGGCCTGGGCTATTTCCTTTTTTTCGATCTGAGCTGCCTTTGCTGGAACAGGCGCAGTCTTCTGTACCTCATTTTCCTTTTTGATATCCTCAACCTTTAGTTCAGGAGCTTCGCTTCCTGCATAGCTGATCGCGAAAACAAAAAGAAAAGCTAAAACTAGATTTCTCATTCCGTCCCCCTATTGAATAAAGCCGTTATTTTCTCAAAAATAATTTCTGCTATCTCCGATTTATCCATCGGAGGGAGTTTTTCAATCGTGCTTTTGGTTATTATCGTGATCCTGTTTGAATCCGTACCGAATGCGGGATTATCCTTTGATGTTTCGTTCAGAATTATCATATCCAGATTCTTTTCGGCCAGTTTCTTTTTCGCGTTTGTGACTCCTTTTTCGGTCTCGAGAGCGAATCCGACAAGGATCTGACCTTTCTTCTTTTTTGAACCAAGTTCTTTTAAAATATCTTTCGTTTTTATCAGGTCGAGCTTAATTTCATCCCCGTTCTTCTTGATCTTCCTGTCCGATTTTCTCACTGTGTAATCAGCTACAGCCGCGGACATGATTATGCAGTCCGAATCTTTTGATTCCCTTATAATTTCTCTGTACATATCTTCAGATGATACTACATCGATCCTTTTGATAAAATTATTACACTTTTCATCTGACGGTCCTGATACTAGAACTGTTTCCGCTCCTCTGAACGAGGATGCTTCCGCGAGTCTGAAACCTGTCTTACCGCTCGAACAATTTGAAATATACCTGACCGGATCGATAAACTCCGCCGTCCGTGCTGCAGATATAAGTATTTTCCTGCCTTCAAGCTTTTCGGTTTTATTTAGAAAATAAAGCGATTCCCTGAATATTTCGTCAGGTTCGGCCATTCTTCCCGCAGCTTTATAGCCGCAAGCAAGGTCGCCGTAACCGGGTTCGACAAAAAATACACCCTGTGCCAGGAGTGAAGAAATATTTCTCTGTACGGCAGGATTATTGTACATTTTATCGTTCATTGCCGGTGCGATGATCACCTGCTTATTGTAAGCAAGAAGGGAAGTTGAAAGCGCATCATCCGCTATGCCGTTCGCATATTTTCCGATAATATTGGCTGTTGCAGGCGCAATTATAAAAACATCTGCCCAGTCTGTTATAGAAATGTGCTCGGTTGACCACTCGTTGCTGTTTGAAAATGTATCTGAATAAACTGCATTTTCCGATAATGTCCTCAGCGTTGTTTCCGTAATGAACTGAAGACCGTTTTTCGTTATAATAACTTTAACATTATACCCTGATTTTTTGAAATATCTTATCAGTTGGCATGATTTATATGCCGCTATCCCCCCGGTGATGCCTATCAGAACATTTTTAGTCTTCAAGTTTTGTAATATCCTCGTATTCGTAATCCAGTTCATCGTTCAGCATTTCGTTCATGCAGACTCTGATGGCTTTGGGAAAAACCGGCAGGTCCTGATCGATAATTTCTGCAACATATTCTTTGTTGTATTCTTTTTCTGTTCTTTCGTCAAGAATTGAATTTCTCAATTTTTCAAATTCTTTAGCATTCTTTCTCTCTATCTGTCTCATTCTGTGTCCGAGTACCATTACGGCTTCATAAATATTAACCGATTTGTCTTCGAACTGCTCCTGACTGATCTTTCTGTCGTCTCTATCGCTGACCGTATCAAACTTAGTTCCTTTTTTAACCTTTTCCATTTTGTTCCTTTCTATTTTTAGTTAATTATATTTTCTTTTCTCAATGCTGATTTTAGCTCATTATAAGCATCTTCCAGAATATCGTTCTTTATATTATACGAATATTCTTTCATTTTTTCCATCTCTATCTTTGCGAATTTTAATCGGTTGTTTATTACTTCTTCAGAGTCAGTGCCCCTTAATTCGAGCCTTTTTCTTAGAATTTCCAGCGAAGGCGGATAAATAAATATCATTATTACATCATCAGGATATTCTTTCTTTATCGCAATTCCTCCCTGAACATCGACATCGAAAAGAACATTCTTCCCTTCATTAACCGCATCATCTACAAAACAGCGCAGAGTGCCGTATAAATTTCCGTAAACGGTTTTATGCTCGACGAATTCGTTGTTCCTGATCTTTTCTTCAAATTCGGATTTTGTCATAAAGAAATACTCAAGTCCGTTCTTTTCCACACCTCTCGGCGGCCTTGTTGTAGCCGAAATAGAAAATTCAAGGCTCGGATACTCTTTTCTGAGCATCGTGATCAGAGTGGTTTTACCTGCTCCTGAAGGTGCGGAAAACACCACAAGGCGCCCTTTATTCAACATTCTGTACCTGCTCCCTGATAATTTCAATTATTTCTTTCATGCTTACAGAAAGATGCGATATCTCAGTCATATTTGTTTTTGCAGAGATAGTGCTGGCTTCCCTGTGCATTTCCTGGCTGAGGTTATTCAGGATTTTACCGACTGCTTTTTCTTCTCTAAGAGTTTCATTGAACAGCAGTATGTGTGATCTGAGCCTTGATATCTCTTCGGAAATATCAACTCTATCGCTTATTAGCACAAGCTCCTGTTCGAGCCTGTCTTTATTGAAAGATTCCAGATTTGTGAAATTCTTTAGCCTTTCAAGAAGTTTTTCAAACTGCAATTTCGCGGCTTTTGCAGCAAGATCGCCCGTTTGATTTATTAAAGATTCCAGATCTTTGAGATGTGAATCCAGATCTATTAAAATATTGCCGCCTTCTTTTTCCCTGTAGCTGATCATGTTTGAGAGGGCACGCTCGAAACATTCAGTTACTTTAGTTACTGTACTTTCATTGTCCCTTTCGTCCGTCTGATCAAATACATCTGAGAATTTCAGTATCAGGTTAAGGTCGATCTCTCCTGACAGTTCCAGTTCATCCTTCAGATTTTCGAGGGAATCTTTATACGCTTTTGCCGCTCCAGCATCTATCTTTTTAATATTTTCGCTTCCGGGTTTTGCTGTCACATTCACAAAAACGGTCAGGCTTCCTCTGCTCAAAAGGACTTTCAGTCTGTCTCTGAGCCTGAGTTCAAGTTCATTTAAAAATGATGGCATCCTGAAATTTATATCAAGGAATCTGTGGTTCACGCTCTTAATCTCTACCTGAATATCATGATTGTCCGAAGAATCCGAACTCTTTCCGTAGCCTGTCATTGATCTGACCAAATATTCCTCCTTTAATTTACCGGATCTTTTTCTTCTATCAGGGTTTCTCCCCTCGGTCTCTTTATCTCGTATGAATTGAATTTGTCGTCAGTTATGAAACCTTCCCCGTAAAGAGTATCTCTATTATCCTTTATCATCATTACATCGCAATCGGTGGATAACTGGGCCAGTTTTCTGTTCCATATAAGCGTATCGGTGTACAGCGTATAACCTTTTGTTGACCTGAAAACAACGCTGTCGATCGCGGTAAATACTTCGCTAAGGTCATTTATAGTACCCCGCCTGCTCTCCAGAAATCCGGTGTTTTTTTCCTTTTCAAAAAATTCAATAACGAGCCCTGAATCTATTCTGCTTAACGAATACTTGGAGTTGCCGATGTTATCCCTTTCTACATACCCGGCTCTGAACTTAGCACGGATTCTCCCTTCGCTTGTGATCGTGACATCCATATCCCATATCATGTTGTCGGATGTATTTACCACGCCTGCCGACGATGATGTGGCAACCGGCTTTTTGGAATTCTCGCATGACAAAAATAGAAAGGAACAGATCAGAACGGTCTTAATCAAGGTATTTGCTTTTTGCAGATTCAAATTTTCCGTCTCTTTTTAATATATATTCCAAAAATTCTCTCACAGCACCCTTTCCCGCTTTCGTTATAGTTACGAAATCCACCCTTTCCCTGATCTCGGGAACCGCGTCTGACGGAGCACCTTTCAATCCAGCGAATTTCATGGCTGACCAGTCGAACCAGTCGTCTCCGAAATAAGCCACTTCCTCATTTTCAAGAGAATACTTTCTTTTTATCTCGTTGTAGGCGTCTTTCTTATCTACTGATCCTACAAAAACATCTTCGATCTCGAGCACTTCAGCCCTTTTTTTAACAATGTCCCCGAATCCTCCGGAGATTATCGCGAATCTGATACCCATAGCCGGACAAACGTGTTTAATAATAAAACCGTCTTTTACTGAAAAAGGCTTGATCAGTTCCCCGCTGGAGCTGTAATAAACTTTGCCGTCTGTAAGCGCACCGTCAACATCGAGGATTACCATTTTTATTTCTTTCTGCATAGTCTTATATCGTCTTTTTAATTTTTTTTACTTTCGCGATCAGTTCTTCCATCTGATCTAGTTTAAGCATGGATTTTGAATCAGATAATGCTTTTGAAGGATCCGGGTGTGTTTCTATAAAAAGACCGTCAACACAGCCTGTCGATACGGCTGCACACGCCATTTGAACGGCAAATTCCGGCTGACCGCCGGAGACTGTTCCTTCAGCTGCAGGTTTCTGCAGTGAATGTGTAACATCGTAAACTACAGGATAACCGAATGATTTCATATCCATGAAATTCCTGAAATCAACTACAAGATTATTGTATCCGAAAGTAGTTCCGCGCTCTGTAAGCAGGACTTTCCGGTTACCGGAAGAAACAGCTTTGTCTGCAGCCAGTTTCATTTCCTTTGACGACGCGAACTGCCCTTTCTTGATATTAATGATCTTGCCTGTTTTTGCGGCCGCGATTATCAGATCGGTCTGTCTGCAGAGAAAAGCGGGTATCTGAATTATATCAGCTGTTCTGCCTGCTATAGCCGCTTCTTCAGCGGTGTGAACATCGGTCAGAATGTATAGACCGAATTCTTTTCTTATCTTTGCCAGCAGTTTTAATCCTTTTTCTATCCCGGGACCTGTGTAGGAATCTATGCTGGACCTGTTCGCTTTTGTATATGAAGCTTTAAAAATTATCCCGCACTTCAGTTTTTCTGAGAGTTCATGCAGTTTTTCAGCTATTAAGAAAGTTGTCTCTTCCGATTCGATCACGCAAGGTCCGGCTATAAAAAACAATTCAGATCCTTTAGTGAATATAATTTTTTCCAATAGTTCCTTTTCTGTTTTTGCTGATTTCATACTTGAATCCTTAAATTTTAAGTCTTTATCCTTCAGGCGAAAATAAAAGCTAATAAATATAACACTGTTTATTCGTTTTTTCAATGAAAATATCCGGTCAATTTTGCAAGATTTTTATTTACAAAAGAATGTAATTTGCGTAATTTGTATTTATGGAAAAAAATAAAACATACATTAAGGATGAATGGGAGATACTTGATATAAATGATTTTAATGAAAAAGCCGGTTCCTACGGCAGACAGACATATGCAGGTATTGTCAAAATGTATGCTGAAGAAATTCCGAAAAAAATAAACATGATCAGTTCCGCGTTTGAAACAAATGACATTAATAAAATCAAATTCGAAGCGCACAGTCTTAAAGGTATTGCCTTGAATTTCATAGCTGACAAATTCAATAGTCTCTGCATTGAGTTCGACAGATCGATATTTTCGGGTGAAACAGATATTTCAAAAAAAGTTTTCTCGGAAATTTGTGAATTATCGCATAATTATATTTCAGAGCTTAACAGGTTTGCCGCATCGGAAGAACCGGATTCGGACAAGATTAAATCGTAAATATTATCCTTGACTTCAGTATATAGGAATTATTAATTTAATGCGTTAAATTTAATTAAATTAAAGAGGTGAGAAAATGAGTATCAAAATTGCCATAAACGGGTTCGGCAGGATCGGAAGGGTGGTCTTCAGGATCATTCAGGAAAGAAAAGATATTGAAGTTGTAGGAATTAATGATCTTACCGATGCTAAAACTCTTGCGCATCTACTAAAATATGATTCCGTTCACGGAAAATTCAAGGGCGAAGTAAAAGCTGAAGGCGACATGCTCATAGTAAACGGAAAACCTATAAAGATCCATGCAGAAAGGGATCCTGAAGCTTTACCGTGGGGAGCGCTCGGAGTTGACATAGTTGTTGAATCAACAGGAGTCTTCAGAAGCAGGGAAAAAATGGGCAAACATATTAAAGCAGGAGCCAAAAGAGTAATATTAACAGTTCCTGCGGATAAAGCCGAAGATGTTGATGCGACAGTAGTTCTCGGCGTGAACGAGCAGGCGATCACAAAAGATGTAAAATTCGTGTCGAACGCCTCATGTACGACGAACTGCCTGGCGCCGGTAGCAAAAGTCCTGAACGATAAATTCGGGATCAAATGCGGACTTATGAACACTATTCACTCTTATACAAACGACCAGATAATCCTGGATGCTCCGCATAAAGATCTAAGAAGAGCCCGCGCAGCAGCTGTCTCGATTATTCCGACAAGCACGGGAGCTGCAAAAGCCGTAGGACTTGTTGTTCCCGAACTTAAAGGAAAAATGGACGGCTTCGCTATGCGTGTGCCTACTCCTGACGGTTCGGTAGTTGATCTGACCTGCGAACTTTTAAAACCCGCTACTGTCGAAGAGATCAACGCAGCTGTTAAAGAAGCAGCAGACGGAGCTATGAAAGGAATTCTGGAATACTGCACAGACCCTATAGTAAGCATTGATATAGTCGGAAATCCGCACTCATCTATTTTTGATGCGGGACTGACAAAGGTTCTGGATGGTAATTTCATAAAAATAGTTTCCTGGTATGATAACGAATTCGGTTATTCAAACAGAGTGGTTGACCTGATCGAAAAAATGGCGAAGGTTTAGCCTGAAGTATTTTCTTGCAGGGCAGAATAAAAGTCTGCCCTTTTTTTATTATTAAAAGAGCTTTCAATGAAAAAATTTATTCTTTATACCTTCGCAATACTTCCCATGGTATTCTGGGCTTTAACTTTTATCTGGTATAAAATTATCCTCGATTATATCGGTCCCATCACTGTCATATTTTTCCGGCTGGTGATAGCTTCGCTGATACTTATATTTGTTACAAAATATTTTTTTAAGACAAAGGAAAAACTTGCCGTGCAGGACTACAAGAATCTGCTGATGCTGGCTTTTTTTGAGCCGTTCATTTATTTTCTCGGAGAATCTTACGGAATGCTCTATGTTTCATCAACAGTCGCTTCGGTAATTATCTCAATGATACCCGTACTTACTCCTGTCTTCGCTTTTAAAATACTAAATGAAAAACTGAATATCTTTAATATCTTAGGACTTCTGCTTTCTTTCGCCGGGGTCATCATGATCCTTGTAAATCCAAGCGCGGCGGCTGATTTCACTATCAAAGGAGTGGTTCTGCTTTTCATTGCCGTGCTCGGAGCGGTCAGCTATGGTATAATCGTAAAAAAACTCTCGAAAGACTATTCATCTATGACCATAGCAAAATATCAGAGCATCTTCGGCGCTTTTTTGTTCCTGCCGCTTTTTTTAGTGCTTGAATATGGCACTATAGGTGAAAAAGTAAGTAAAACAATGATTGACGGTACATTTTTCAATATGATCTCTACACTTTTTTATATGTCTTTTTTTGCGTCGGTACTTGCTTTCGTTCTTATAATAAAACCCATTAAAGAACTTGGTATTTCAAAAACAAATGTCTTCACTAACCTTATACCTGTTTTCACAGCGGTGATCTCTTATTTTGCGCTCAATGAGCATTTCGACACAAAAAAGATACTCGGAATGTCAATAGTTCTTCTCGGTATAGTTCTATCGCAGCTGAAAGGCCTGTTTAAAAAGAAGACCCTGCAGATTATGTAATTTTGAAAATTTCCCGTCAGAACTGATGTCGTTTCATCTGTGTTTTTACATCTTTTATCGGAATTTGTTGATATTTATACTAAAAATTAGTTATAATACAGTCAGATGAGATAAAAAACCATAAAAACGGGAACTAAAATGCTGATCTTAAATGAAATAAACTCTGAAACGGAAGAACCGATAATCCGCGGATTTGAAGAGATCGTATCGGATTCCGAACAGAAGATCGGTAAAAATAAACAAGCGGTATCAAAAGGAAGAAAGAACATGTACTTTAACAGGTGTCTAGACCCGGACAAGATCAAGTTCAACAACATTTTTGAAAGTCTTCTCTGCATCGCAGCCGTGATAATATTGTCTGGATGTACTTCTAATAACGAACATGGCGAAAACTATACTACAATATCGAATGATCGGTTTACCGAGCCGGAAGAGATAACTTTGAAAGAAGTCTTCTCGCTGGACAGCTCAGTACTAAAAAACCCTGTAGATATCAAATTCGATTCCGAGGAAAATTTTTATATTGTAGAATATAAATCACCCTTGATAAAAAGATACGACAGCTCAGGTATATTCCAGAATTCTATTGTTACGGAATTAGACAGTTCGAGAGTAAGCTCACTCAGCGTTATCAACGATACTTTGTATATAGGCTTTGCCAAAGAGAAACGGCTTCTGAAATATTCCGGAAGCGGTTCTAAATTTGGAGAAATTAACTTCGAAAGCGAAATACCTAATGAGATCGAGCTTTTAGATGACAATAAAATGATAGGTTCATTCCGTACGAATCTCGCAAAAAATGAGGATACTTACATAGGTATTGAACTCAAAAGTACCGATAATAATTTCAGGCAGCAAAAACTTATCAGCAGTTTTTTCGGATCTTACTTTTACGGTAATATTGACCCCGAGATAAAAACATTTCCTTTCGCAGTTGACAGAAAGAACGAACTTATATATATAGGAATAGACTCAGACAGCAGTTACAGGATATATTGCTACGATTACAGCATTAATCTGAAATTTGTAATAGATAATAAACTCCCGCCTGTTAAATTTTCCAAAGAAGAACTTGAAAGAAGGAAAGATACTTCAAAGAAATTTAAAACACCTGCGCTTAAATCAGTTAATAAACCTTTTATCGAATTGCTTTTAGTTGACGGCTATAATAATTTATGGGTAAGAAGAGCTTCGGATGCATCGATATACGGAATTGAAAACTCAATATTCGATATTTTCGATCCATCAGGACTTTATAAAAAAACAATTCTTGTTAAAAATGCGCAGAGGATAGATCTGATCGATATGCGCGGAAACAAACTATTTATTACTGACCCGATACATTCTTCGCTCATCGTATATGAAACAGGTTCAGTCAGCGGGAGCGTAAAATGAAGATACGATACGGACTAATACTTTTGATGATGATCTTCAGCCTTTACAGCCAGAACACATTCAAGTTCTCCTATAAGATAAACTGTATTGACGATATATTGAGAACAACTGAGGGTACTGCTAAGGCCGACGCGCTTATGCAAATGGCCGGCTTCTATATGACCAGACACAGCGATACCCATAAAGGAATTGCATGCCTGCTCGAAGCAAGAGACCTGTCTGCTCAGATCAATTATACTGACGGTCTTTTGAGATCTTACGAATCATTAGGTGATATATATCTAATGTCTGAAAATTACAGCACGGCTTTAGATTACTTTACGAAAAAGGCGGAAGTTTTAAAGACTGCCAGCAGAAAAAAAGAATACTCTGAAACTCTTCTAAAGATGGCGGATGTCTGCCTAAAATCAAAGAATTTCGACAGATCATTGCTCTTTGCTCACGAAGCACTGGATACTGCTGCGACTCAAAATGACGATGAGATCATGACGAGAGCAAACTATTTTCTCAGCCTTGCATACAGAGGCAGGTTCGAATATGAAAAAGCTCTTGAACATAATTTCAAAGCTTTGGAGCTGGCTCAGAAAAGAGATGACGTCTGGTTCGCCGGAAATTGCTACAATGCTGCCGGAGACTTAAATGAAATGATGGGTAATTATGATGTCGCTTTCGAATTTTATAAAAAGGCGGCAAAGATCTATGAGGAATACAATCTGGTCGGAAGCCTTTCGGTTGCTTATTTTAATCTTGCTTCCATGTATAAGGTCAACGGCGACTATAAGCTTGCCCTTGATTATCTGCACAAAAGTCTTGAAATTTCTGAAGAGTACAGAAATGACGATATGATCAAAGAGAATTACATGGGTCTGTACGGCTTGTATAATCTGCTCAAAGATTTTAAAAACGCAAACAAATACTATATGCTTTTCAACTCATTTTCTTCAGAAAAAAGCTCTTCTCAGATACCTGTCTCCAAGATAGAAATTGATTATGAGATTTCAAAAAAGGAAATAGAGAAAGAACTGCTTAAACTCAAGCTGGAAAAAGAAAAGAATATAAGATATATTTACGCCGGTATCTTCGCTTTCATTCTTGCCGCTACATATTTTATGTTCTACAGAAAGCTGAAACAGAAAAAAATAAACGAACTTAAACTTGACGAAAAAAGAGTCAGAGCCGAACTTTCTTCACTTGAATCAAAAATAAATCCGCATTTCCTATTCAATGCTATCAGTTCCATAACCGAACTTATAAATTTCGATCCGGATTCTGCAAGAAAAATGCTTCAGAATATATCGGGTCTGTTGAGATATACCTTGAGAACATCAAAGAATGAATTCGTTCAGCTTGAAGAAGAGATCCTGATGATCAGAAAATACCTTGAAATAGAAAAAATAAGATTCGGCAAAAGGCTCGAATATGTTATAGATATCCCCGACACTCTTTCCAACATGCTTATTCCGCCGCTGCTGATACAGCCTCTTGCAGAGAACAGCATTAAGCACGGCTTATCGAACAGGCTTGAAGGCGGTATTGTAAAAATATCCGCTTATGAGAAAATACCGGGGAAAGTTACTATCATTGTAGAAGATAACGGGATAACAAAAGAAGGAGACAGCAAGCCGGAAGGGAACGGAATAGGACTTTCAAGCGTTAAAGAAAGACTTCATCTGGTTTATAACGGCGATCACAGCTTCAAAATTGAAAAAGAAAACGGATTTAAAGTAATAATTTCAATCCCTAAAAAAATATAGGTGACAAAATGTTTTACAAAACGATTTTAGTTGAAGACGAAGAGCTGTCAAGGCTCGGTCTAAAGAAAAAACTCGAGCAGTTCGATGAAATTGATATCATAGATATGGCTGAGAACGGGATAGAAGCGGTTGAGAAAATAAACAAACTTAAGCCGGACCTGATATTTTTGGATATTCAGATGCCCGGTATGAACGGGTTTGAAGTGCTTCAGAACCTGAGCTATATGCCTGTGGTAATATTTACTACGGCTTTTGATGAATACGCGCTTAAGGCTTTTGAAACGAACTCAATAGACTATCTTCTTAAGCCGATAGAGGAAGACAGGCTGCAGAAAGCAATGGAGAAGCTTAAAAAATTCACCGAAAAAGAAAAATGTGATTACGACAGCAAGATCACTTCTCTTTTAAACGAGCTTACGAACAAGCAGGATAAACTTTCAAGGATCCATATTAAGATCGGCGACGAAGTTCTGTTCGTAAATACGAACGACATTTTCTTTTTTAAAGCTGACAACAAATATACTTCGATCTGCACTTTTGACGATGAATACATTATTAACGATACGCTGGCTTCGCTTGAGGAAAAACTTCCGGAAAACTTCATAAGGATCCACCGGGGATTTATAATCAATATGAATCACTTAAATAAGCTCAAAAAATGGTTCGGCGGTAAATATCTTGCTGTAATGAAAGATAAAAAGAAAACCGAGATACCTGTAAGCAGAAATTCAAAGGACAAATTATTTCCGGAATAAAAACAAGAATCAGCTTTTTTTCATGCTCAACCCGACACGGCCTTTATCTTTATCAATTGATACAACGGTCACATCTACTATATCACCTACTTTGACGACATCAAGAGGATTTTTTACAAATCTGTCCGCAAGCTGTGATACATGGACCAGTGCATCCTGTTTGATGCCTATGTCAACGAAAGCGCCGAAATCCACGATATTTCTAACCGTTCCTTTCAGCTTCATTCCTACGCTCAGATCGTCAGCTTTCAGAACATCGCTGCGGAGTATCGGCTTTGACATATCCTCCCTCGGGTCCCGTCCGGGTTTCTGAAGATTTTCAAGGATATCGGTCAGAGTCGGCAGCCCGACGCCTATTCTTTCCACCAGTTCACTATCAGGCTTGATATTCCTCAATACTTCTCTTGTTTCAGGCTTATTTATATCTTCAGCTTTAAGTTTGTATTCGGCAAGCAGTTTATCCACAGCGGAATAGCTCTCAGGATGGATAGCTGTATTATCAAGAGGATTTGTTCCGTTGTTTATCTTCAAAAATCCCGCACTCTGTTCAAACGCTTTCGCGGACATGCCTGTGATCTTCTTCAGTTCTGCTCTGCTTTTGAAACTTCCGTGACTGTTTCTAAGGCCGATAACCTTATCGGCTGATCTTTTATTCAGTCCCGATACGCGGCATAATAAAAACGATGAGGCGGTATTGATGTCAACACCGACATGGTTGACCACCGATTCAACAACGGTTTCGAGTTTTGAAGCCAGCACTTTCTGATTGACATCGTGCTGATACAATCCGACTCCGATAGCCTTGGGATCTATCTTGACAAGCTCAGCAAGCGGATCAAGCACTCTGCGGGCAATTGAAATATTGCCTCTCTGCGCAGCTTCAATGTCCGGAAATTCTTCCTGAGCGATGGCTGAAGCCGAATAAACGGATGCGCCCGCTTCGCTTACGAGCAGATATCTGCATTCAAGCTGATTCGCTTTGATCATATCCGCGACAATAGCCTCCGTCTCCCTTCCCGCGGTGCCGTTGCCTATTGCGATTATCTTGACTTTATATTCTCTGATCGTTCTAAGCATCGTTTCAACAGCCTCGGCAGCTCTGTTTTTTGGCGGATGCGGATAGATCGTATTCCCGTAAAGGTATTGACCTGTGGGATCAATGACAGCGATCTTGCATCCCGATACGAAACCGGGATCAATGCCCATAATTACATTATTCTGTAATGGCGGCTGAAGCAGCAGCTGGCGCAGGTTGGCCGCGAACACTTCGACCGCATGAAGTTCAGCTTTTTCTGTCAGTCCGTTCCACACTTCTCTTTCAAGCGAAGGGAACAGAAGTCTTTTCCAGCTGTCCTTAATAATATTTTCAATTATCTCGTTAAAGTAAGACCGGTCAGTCTTAAAAAATATCCTTCTGACCGCATTATTAATAAATTCCTGATCGTAATCGAGGAGGACTTTCAAAATACCCTCATCCTCTCCCCTGTTAACGGCGAGTACCTGATGTGGTTTAATGCTTCTGACGGATATTTTAAAATCGTGATAGATCTCATAAACATCCTTAGCGGTTTTATCTGACTGCTGAGAATAGCTTCCGCTTTTTTGAGGCTCATCATCCTCTGCCGGAATTTTCTTCACTTTCTCTTTTACCTTGGCGGAAACGACCGTACTTGTATTCTGCAGGTATTCGCGGCAGTATTTACGGACAGAAGCGTCCTCAGAAATCATTTCAGCCAGAATATCCATAGCACCGTTCAAGGCTGATTCATTATCATTCACTCCCTTTTCGGCATTGATGTAGGAGCTGCACACAGAATCGAAATCGCCTGTAAATCTCGGATTATTCAGAATGAACAGAGCTAACGGCTCAAGCCCTTTTTCTTTTGCTGCTGAAGCACGGGTCTTCTTTTTAGGCTTGTACGGCAGATAAATATCTTCGAGTTCTGTAAGCGAGAGGCAATCTTCGATCTTTTGAGATAGCTCTGGAGTCATTTTGCCCAATTCGGTGATGGTATTAATAACAGTCACCTTACGCTCGTTCAGCGATTTTAAATATCCCGCCCGTTCGTCAATAAGCCTGAGCTGATTTTCATCAAGCCCGCCTGTCATTTCCTTCCTGTAACGCGCGATGAACGGAATTGTTGCACCTTCCGAGAGCAGACTCAGCACAGTTGAAACAGAATTCTCCGGCCAGTTATTTTCCTTCGCGATGATCCTAATTATATCGTTCATTTAGTTTCCTTGTAATTCATCCCGACCTGATCCATCAGAAATGCCATCTTATCAGCACTCTGGCCTGCGAGAATAGACAGCTGAGTTCCTCCGCCGTGACCGGAAGACTGCTGAACCTGCAGCAGAATAGCATTATCAGACGCGTTGGCATCCCTCAACGCCGCTACAAATTTTCGGGCATGATACGGATCAACCCGCGCATCATTTATTCCTGCAGTCACGATGATCGCCGGATATTTTATTCCGGGTCTTACATTCTGATAAGGCGAATATTTAAGTATATATTTGAACTGATCTTCCACTTCCGCGCTTCCGTATTCTTCTTTCCATATATTCGCCAGCATAGACTTGTGGTATCTTATCATATCAAGAAGAGGAACACCGCAATAAAGAGCTTTCATAAGATCGGGTCTCTGCGTGATCATTGCGCCGATAAGAAGTCCGCCGTTGCTTCCGCCGGTCATTACAAGCTTGTCACGACAGGTGTAACCGTTGGCGATCATCCATTCAGCGGCAGCTATATAATCGTCAAAAACATTCTGTTTCTTCTCGAACATTCCGGCTTTGTGCCATTCTTCGCCGTATTCTCCCCCGCCGCGCAAGTTTGGAACAGCCACAATTCCACCGGCTTCCAGCCAGATAGCGTAGGCTGAGCTGAAAGACGGTGTGATCGAGATATTAAATCCGCCGTAAGCGTACATAAAGCACGGAGTACTTTTATCCGGCTTTGTTCCTATTTTCTTTATTATGAACATAGAAACTTTTGTTCCGTCCTTCGAATTATACCACACCTGTTCAGTTTCGTAATCAAAGAACCTGAAATCAATCGCAGGCATAAAATACTGCGTCGCCCTGCCGGCTTCAGCATCATATTTGTATATGCTCTCAGGTAAAGTGAATGAGGAGAACCACAGCCACACATCAGAATTTTTCTGCCTTCCCCAGATACCGGCAGAACCAACATCCGGCAGACATACATCTTTTATATAATTCCCTTTGAGGTCATAAATCTGAATAAGCGAGCAGGCATTCTTCAGGTAAGTAACATATAGTTGACCGTTAATGATCTTGAATCCTTCAAGATTATATTCCTTTTCGGGGATTATTTCCTTCCACTTACTCTGTTCATAACCGCTTATAGCATCAGCTACATATACTTTTCTGTTCTGGGCGTCCTTATTCGTACAAATAAAAATTTTATCACCGAAGAATTCAGCCTGATATTCAGCATCGAAATCTCCGGTCAGCGTTTTAAATTCAGCTCCGTGAAGCTCTTTAAAGTAAATACTGTTCTTATAGAACTGTCCTTTATGAAGCAGTAAATGTTTTCCGTCTTCAGTTACTTGAACCGAATACCAGTTCTCTTTAACTTTTTCATCATAGTACAGCTTTTTATCTTCGTTTTTATCCGTGCCTAATTTATGATAGTAAACTGCCGGCCAGTAAAACTCCTCGCCTTCAGGCACTTCACCCTTCAGAGGTTTGCAGGAATAGTAGAATCCGCTTCCGTCAGGCATCCAGTCATTGATGTACTGCATCCATCCGCAAACCGAATCGGAAAGAACTTCTCTGCTTTCGATCTCCATCACTTTCAGCACGGGGTCTTCATTTCCCCCCTTTGACACGCCGTAAACAAGATATTTACCATCTCTTGACGCGGTATAGTAGTGCAGGGTTTCATCCTGAGTCCATTTATTCGGATTAAGCAGCTCTTCAAGCTCAGAGCTTTCGTTTTTCTGAGTATAAAGAACCCATTTTTCGTCCTCTGTACTTTTTTTATACTGTAAGATCCTTTCGCCGTTTAGAACTTTTTCCGGAA
Organism: Candidatus Delongbacteria bacterium; assembly: GCA_003477045.1. Classification (GTDB taxonomy): domain Bacteria; phylum UBA4055; class UBA4055; order UBA4055; family UBA4055; genus UBA12480. The sequence goes on along the minus strand of DMTS01000070.1, from coordinate 14,356 downwards.
TGCTCATCTGATCGACTTTCATCAGCTTGATCAGCCTGTCCTTAAGCTTGTCTCTGAAAAGTATTTTCGAGAGAAAACTCTCCGTAAAATCATTCTGAGCCTTGTCCCATGCGGTCACTTGGGGATCGCTGCTGTCTTCAAGCCAGCGGTAATTGTCTTTGATCTCCACACCGTGAAGCACATCAGTAACTTCAACCTTTTTCGTTTCCGGGTAATCGAATTTCATCACTTTCTCCGTATTAATATCCAATATTTTACTTACTAAAATTATTCGTACTTGCTTTTATGTAATAAAATTTTTTCTTAAGACTGTCAGTCACAGAAGTATTCCATAAATTTACCGCAGTCGTGTCAATAGCTGTAAAATTCGAATCAGGTCTGTCGGAACCGTAAACTATATATGAGCCTGCGTTCGATACAGCTTCCCAGTTGATCGAAACATTATTCGAATCATTCCCGAATGAAGTTATAACAGGCGGATAAATAACATAACCGTTAGAGTCTGTTTTGATTAGGTTAATCTGACTGCTTGAACTGTCACTGGCTATATCAGCAGTTCCACACAGAACTAATGAATTGTCTGCCAGTTGAATAATGTTTCCTGATCCTGTATCATCAAGGTATGAGCCATAATACCTTTCCCAAATCAGATCTCCTGAACTGTCAGTTTTTACAAGCCAGATATTTTCCGGATCGGAACCGGCTGAGGCAGTACCGAGAATTGTAAAACCTCCGTCATTTACTTCAATACAGGATTTTCCGGATCTAACCTGATCCGAATTATAATATTGTATCCATTCTGTTGAAAATAATGAGTTTAATTTTAATAGATATAATCCCTGATTGTACTCTCCGATATAACTTGGAGGTAGCATTTCAGGATTAATATTTCCTGTAATTACATAACAGCTGTCTGAAGTTGCACAAACCGACTGGCAATATTTATCGTCAGAAGAATTATTGATAATGTTCTGAGTGATCACATTTCCGTTCTGATCAACGAATATACCCCAAACCTGATCTTTTAACGCTATACTGAAATATCTTGTCGAATTGCATGTCAGAAGATATCCGCCTGAAAAATCGTTTATGATTGACCTTCCTTCATCATAATTTCCGCCGTCATAAACTTGTTCCCAAATTAAACTTCCGCTTGAATCGGCCTTCATCAGCCATGCATCGTAAGTGCCTGTAGAGGTTTTCTTTGATCCCAGAAGAAGAAATCCTTCGTCTTCAGCTATGATAAAATCATTTACAATATGAAAAACATCAGCTTCAGTAAATATCTTCTCCCACTTGAATTTGCCGTTCTTATCGTACTTTGCCAGCCATGGATCACAAGTAAGATACGGATAATTGTAAATAATGTTTTTTATACCGAGCGCAATAATACCTTCATCGGAAGTCTGCCTGACTTTAATAAAATATTCGTTCGATGCACTTCCGATAACTTCTTCCCACTCGACAGTACCTGTTGAATCAGTTTTGATCAGATAACCGTCATACAGGCCTGAACCTGATGAATTAGTGCCTCCGGCGAGTATAAAACCACTGTCCGTTGTTCGCTGAACATCAAAACCGTGTTCGACAGCGTTTCCACCGTATTTCAGGTCAAATGTAGAACTGAATACTAAAGTTGACAGAATAATAATCAAAACTACTATTCTTTTCAATTTTCTCTCCTCACTTAACTATTTTAACTCTCTCGACTTTCCAGTACAGCATGAATGGAACAGGAATTATTTCATCGCCCTGATAGCCGTATTTTTTAAGATCTTCTTTGAGAACGAAACCATGTTTCTCGGTGCTTATCTCCTTTACTTCATATCCATACTTTTTGAGCAGACTGAGAAATGAATCAAAAATACCGCCTTCAAGAATAACTTTTCGCATCAATTTATAGTCGAGTTCGCGGCCCTTCGCTTTAACATGATCTGACCATTGTTTCGAATCTATGAAAGTCTTAATATATTTAGGCATAATATCATCGAATTCAAGCGGATAACCTATAGAAACCGATCTGAGGTCCAAGGCGATCTTCCCGATAGATTTACCGAAAAGAGTATCCAGTATTTTCATTTCCTTTTCAAACCCGTCCGCTTTTTTACTTCTCGAATAATTCAGATAAGTAAACAAGCTGTCCTCAAACCCTCTGCTGAACCTTAAAACTCTGTATGAAGCCGAATCGATATCATATTTTAAAGAATATTCCCGGTCGTTTTCAGTCACGGTTATCTGTGAATTCAGCGAAATGCACAGTATTATTGTTGTTAAGGCTATAATGCATCTCATAAATATTCTCCTGTTCGTTCTACTTTTTAAAGCCGAGTAATTCCTCTATCGATCCGATCCTGTTCATTTGTTCAAGTTTTTCTTGAGTTTTCTTTAGCCTGCTTTCCCAGTATTTATCGTTTGTGATCCTGAAAAGTTCTTCTTCGATCCGCTGCACGAAAGGATAAGATTTCATCTTGAGCGCGTATTTTTTAGCTTTGATAAGGAGCTCAGGATCTTTTCTGAAAACTCCAAGTGCGAAATAGCATTTATTCATAACTCCGAAGTTCGCATTCAGCTTTGCTATTTTATCAAGCTTATGCTGTACTTTGGTTTCATCGGATTTGTTTCCGGTTAACAGGCCGAGAATTTCCACATGCGCTTCATTGACAAATCTTGTTCCTGCCCTCTGCTGATATTTATTCCAGCTTATAATTTTATTGCGCAGTTTTTTCATTTCTTCTTTATTATTGGTAACCAGAGCGTTATAGAGCATGATGCTCGCCATCTCCCAGTAGCATTTGGCCGTACCGAACTCGGCATAATTTTTCGCAAATTTATATGCCTGTTTCAGATCATTCTCATTCCTGCCAGAATAATAATATCTGATCGCATAAGCTCCTGATTTTATGTCCCCGACATCTGCGGAGATCACTTCATCCGACATCTCCGACGCAAGCCTATAAGCTCCATAATGCATAGCAATGATCGCTATTCTTGATTTTGTATAAGGTATTTCGACCGGATGATTTATGGCTAACCCGAAGTACAGACCCTCCATATATGCCCGTTCAGCTTTCTTTATAAATCCTGATGACATGTAAAATCCTGCAAGATTGGTAGTTATCAGAGGCAGGTCAGAGTCTTTCTGATTGTCATTAAGAAGTTTTTGAGCTTTGACAGAATATTTTAAAGCTTTTCTTATATCATCGGCATCGAAATTCTCGTAGGCTAGGTTCGAGTGCAGAATAGCCAGGTCATTATAAAATACGAACCGGTCATCGGATTCTTTCATATCTAATTTCTGTACAATATCAAGGCATCTTTTCGATTCTGTGAGGTCGTCTCTATGCATAGCTATTGTATTTTTAAGAAAATAAAAGTCAACTTTAATCCCGTTATCCATTTTAAGTTCCATGCTCTCGAGAACGGACATTGCCTTTTTCTCTGTTACTGTGTCTCCTGTAATGAAGAACACGTACCAGACAAGATCAAAATAGAAAGATATTTTTTCATTACCCTCAAAGGAGTTCATCAGTCCTTTTAATACAGCCGTTGCTTCTTTATGCGGTATTGTATATGCGCAAACTTTAATCCTTGTCCATTTATAATATTTGTCTTCACCTTTGAGCTTTTTGTAAGTATTTAGAAGCTCAACAGGCTCCTTGAACTGGACGGAGTGTATTGTCCTTGCGAGATCAAGTATCAGTTTTTCTTCGCCCTGCCAGTCTTTAACATTCAGAGCTATCTTCTCAATAAAACCTGTCACTTCGGATCCGATATTCAAATGTCCTGATTTTGAGAGGATTTTTAAGAGGTCAAGCCCTTTTCCGTATTCTTCGTGTTTAATTATATATTCAAAAGATCTTAAAAAGATATTTCTCAAAATATCAACATCTGAGCGCTTCCTAAAAACTTCTGCAAGCTCTATAGCCAGTTTTAGAGCGCGTTCGTCGTCTGCCAGAAAGAACATCATCATAGCTTTATACATTTTTCTCATATCTTTTGTTTTTGAACGAATGATCGCTTCAGCGATCCTGATCCTGAAAAAGTCTATCTTCTTTTTAAGAAGTCTTTCGTAAATGATTTCTCTTATTATTGTATTCGAGAATTCAAGATCTTCATTAACAAGAGATTTACGCACAAGTCCCTCATTTTCAGCCTTCTGGATTATTTCTCTAATTATAGCCTGTCTTGCATTTATGACATCTTTCAGAACTTTATGATCAAAAATATCTCCATAAACCGATCCGCCGTCAATGAATTCGGGACCTTTACCGGGTATCTGATTAAGCTTTAACAGAATGACTTCCTGAAGCGAATAGGGTACATCGCCGGATCTTTCGATATCCTTCGTAATATATGGAAGAATTCCTGTAACGAACAGAGGATTGCCGCCAGTAGATCTCTGAAGATCCCTGCTGACCTTAAGAGAAATATCGATCCCTGACGCGATCTTTGTTATAGCCTGAATATCTTTTGCATCGAAAGGCTTAAGATCGATGATAAGAGATTCGTAGTAAGCAAGAGGAGTTATCCTTATTTTTTCCCTGCCTATCGTCGTTGCGATAAAATTTATGAACGGATTTCCTTCATTTATCATTCTGTGGAACATGAAAAGACTTTTTTCATCTGCGAAATGGAGATCGTCAATATAGATCAGGGTAGGCTCGGTTATCGCCTTAAATTTCTGAAAGATCTCTGCCGGATCGTTTTTATTTGCAGCTGATAGATTTCTGAACAGATAATTTTCATTTTCCTCCCCGTAAATACCTTTGAATCTGAGAAGATTTTTATACCCCAGCGACAATATTATTTGCTCCGCAAGAACGGTTTTACCTATTCCCGAAGGTCCGTTCAAGAGCACAAAAGCCCTTCTGTCGCCTTTAAAAAAATCCAGCGAGGTTTTTATTTCTTCGATCCTTCCAACAAAAATATTTTTTTTGTCTTTTAGAATACCTGTAATTTCGAATATTTCTCTTTCTCCGACCCCTTTGTATTCTTTTTTACCGGCCGAAACGGCTTTAAGTGATGTTTTTACGGCTGAGGCAAAGGAAGAATCCGCATAAACTTTATATGGCTCTGCTTTAGCCGCTATCCTGGCAGCAAGATTGACATTTGAACCGAGGAAGGTAAATTCCCACCTTTTCTCATTACCGATTATCCCGCAGTAGCCGCGCTGAAGAGTTCCTCCGATCTGAACCGGGATCTTCATCGTTTCGGCTTTCTTTGAAAATACTGAAAGCAGTTCGTACATTTTTACAGGGGCATCGGTAGAATAAACCGGTGAGCCTGCTGACAGAAGGATCATCCAGCCTTTGTCAAGGTATTCGATCTTATTTATATAAACCGATCCTGTTTTAGCTTCCTCTGAAAGCTCGCTTAAAAGAGATTTTATCTTTTCCACAGAATATTTTTCATCTATACGGATAAAAAATATCGGAACTGCCCTCAATTCGCCTCTGAAACTGCTTTTATAGATATCATAGATCTCCTGCGGGAACGGGTCGTTTTTAATTATCTCTTTTTTTAGCTTATTCGGAGCGTAGCAGAAGCACGACGAGCTCTCTGAATTTATCACGACAGGTACAAAAGGTTTATCGAACATCTCGATCTTGATTGAGAGATTTCTGTCTATCGTCTGTTCTTTGATTATCCTGTCTGACATTTTCTTAACGGCGCTGACTTTTTCTTTATCTACTGCGACGAACAGTGCGTCACCCGCAAATGAAATTACATCTCCGCCTGCGGCATACACCGAATCTATTATAGGGTTGAATACAATATTTATCAGATCACCGATCTTTTCGGCACCATAAGAACTCTCGCTTATGAATTTATCGCAGAGCGGGGTGAATCCCGAAATGTCCAGGAACATGAACTGTTTGTTTTTATAATATTCAGGCTCGCTTATATATTTCGGCAGCGAACTTTCTTTCATATTCATTATAAACCCCCGCAAAAATAATTATCAGTTTAAAATAAAAAGAAACTTGATCAAAAACAAATATTAAAATGAATAATATTTAAAAAGTCTGTTTTCAAATGAATTGCGGAATTTAATATTAATAGCTATATTCTTTGAGAATTAAATAAGGTATAAAAGGTTAAAATGGCAGTAAAAAGAGATCTGACTCAGGGTTCAGTAGGAAAAAACATAACTCATCAGGCACTCGGAATGATGGTGGGCATGCTTAGCATGGTCGGTTATAACCTCGTTGACACTTTTTTTGTCGGGAAACTCGGAACATCCCAGTTAGCCGCAATGAGCTTCACTTTNNTCAAGAGCTGTCGGAAGCAAAAATCACGATGAGGTAAAAAAGCTGACTACCAACAGCCTGTATCTCGGTTTAATTATTGTAGCTGTTATCATGGCTGCCGGATTCTCCACTATGGACATCGTATTCACTTCTCTCGGTGCTAAAGGTGAAATACTTGTTATGATAAAGGAATACATGACCGTCTGGTACTGGGGTATGCCTTTTGTTGTAATTCCCATGATAGGAAGCAACGCAATAAGAGCTGCCGGCAACACACTTTTACCGAGTATGGTCATGATGGGATCGATGATAATAAATGCGGTGCTTGATCCTCTGCTTATATTCGGTATCGGTTTTTTCCCGCGCATGGAACTTGAAGGAGCCGCATTAGCTACGGTAATAGCTAGAATGACTACATTTATCGCTTCTTTATATCTATTGAATTATAAATTTCATATGCTCGCTATTGTCAAACCGAAGATTAGAGAATTGTACGAGTCATGGAAAAGAGTACTATACATCGGGTTCCCGGCGATCCTGAACCAGTTCATCCCTCAGATATCGATGGGCGTCGCAACACGAATTATATCTGATTACGGTAAAGAAGCTGTCGCCGGTTTTGGTGTTGCAACAAGGATCGAGATGATAGCTGTCGGTCCGCTGATATCATTCGCAAACACTATGATAGCTTATACGGGGCAGAATCTTGGAGCTAAAAGGATCGACAGGATCGAAGACGGAATAAAATTCGTGAATAAAGCCTCGCTTATCATAGGCGCGGTAATGTTCGCTGTATTTGCAATATTCGGAAAGTCCGCATCGCTGATCTTCAACGATGACCCTACCGTAGTAAATATTTCTTATCTGTACCTTGCTGTCGTATCAGTCAGCTACGGCGTGATGGGGATCAGCATGTCCGCTTCAGCCACATTCAGCGCTCTGCATAAACCTTACAGTTCGATCATGATAAACATAATCAGAATGATCGTAATCTTTATTCCGCTTATCCTGATCGGAAATTACTCATTTCAGCTTCCCGGTATAATTGCAGGGATCACAATTTCGATCTTCCTCGGAACTATAATCTCTGTACTCTGGCTGAAAAAGACCATAGAGAAGTTTAAAGCTCATCCCGGTTTTACTAATACAGAACCTGTACCAGTTGAGGAATCTATCTGAGATTATCAAAATAAAAACTCAATGCATTAATATATTAATAATTTGGAGTAAATTTCTGCTGGCCGGTAAAGATTTTAAGAGTTTTTATTTATCTAAATCTCAGACAGATCATTTTCTAGTTAGAACAATCCTTCTATATTGCCGTCATTGTCTATATCCATATTATATGCCGAAGGTTCGTCCGGGAGTCCGGGCATGCGCATGATCTCGCCTGTGATGGGCACAAGGAATCCCGCGCCTGATGATATCTGAATCTCCCGCACTGTGACGACAAAGTCCTTAGGCCTGCCGAGCAGCTCGGGATTGTCTGATAAAGATTTTTGCGTTTTAGCTATACAGACAGGCAGTTTATCAAGTCCGAGCTTGATTATTCGCTTTATATCGTTCTTAGCCTGCGCCGTAAAATCAATTGCTTCGGCGCCGTAGATGGTTTTAGCGATCTTTTCGATCTTCTTTTCGATGGGCCATTCCCATTCATAAAGCGGAATGAATTTTTTATTGCATGTGTCGGCCATTAAGCTGACTTTCTTTGCGAGATCAATGCCGCCCTCTCCCCCTTTCTCCCACACATCAGCTACGGAACATACAACGTTTTTACTTTCGACAAACTCTTTAATGATCCTGACCTCTTCATCCGTGTCGGAATAGAACCTGTTAACTGCAACTATCGGGCATATTCCGAAAACTTTCATGTTCTCGATATGCTTTTCAAGATTCACAAGACCTTTCTTCAGAGCTTCAATATTTTCGGTTTTAAGTTCCTTCAACTTTGCACCGCCGTGAAACTTTAAGGCTCTGACAGTAGCCACGAGAACGACTGCTGACGGATTTAATCCCGCAGTCCTGCATTTGATGTCGAAGAATTTTTCAGCGCCGAGATCGAATCCGAAACCGGCTTCTGTTACTACATAATCCGTCAGCGTAAGACCCATTCGGGTAGCTATAATTGAATTCGTGCCCTGAGCTATATTCGCGAACGGCCCGCCGTGAATGATCGCCGGAAATCCGCCTATCATCTGGACTAGATTCGGTTTTATAGCATCCTTTAAAAGCGCAGCCATAGCTCCTTCAGCCTTCATGTCCCTTACAAAAACAGGTTTTCTGTCCATAGAATAACCTATGAATATATTTCCGAGTTTCCTTTTAAGATCGGCAAGATCGTTGCTCAGGCATAATATAGCCATAACTTCAGAAGCCGCCGTAATATCAAATCCGGTTTCACGCGGGATGCTGTTCTTCTGACCGCCGAGACCGATAACGATGTCCCTTAATGATCTGTCGTTCATGTCCATTACTCTGCGCCAGCTTACAGTTCTCGCATCAAGATTTAGTTTACTGCCTTTTATCTGTAGCTCATTATCTATCAGTGCGGCCAGAAGATTATTAGCCTTTTCTACGGCTGATATGTCGCCTGTGAAATGCAGATTTATATCTTCCATAGGAAGCACCTGTGCGTAACCGCCGCCTGCCGCTCCGCCTTTTACGCCGAAAACAGGCCCGAGTGAAGGTTCTCTAAGCACAACTGTCGTTTTCTTTCCTATTAGGTTCATCGCCTGGCTCAGGCCGATCGAAACAGTTGTCTTGCCTTCTCCCGCCGGCGTGGGTGTGATAGCTGATACAAGTATTAACTTTGCTTTTTGAACTTTCTCAAGATCGATCAGCTTTAACGGAAGTTTAGCCTTATATTTCCCGTAAAATTCAAGATCGGATTCATCGATGCCGAGCTTTTCCGCTATAACGGAAATGTGCTCGATTTTAGCTGCACGCGCAATTTCAAGATCGTTCGGCATAATAAACCTCTTTCATTTAAATTTTATAATATAAACTTTATGAATCTTCTTATCTCTGAATCCTTCAGGTATCGTTCTATGGCTGATGTCTTCGATCTTGAACTTCCCGTTCAGCTCCTCATCCATTTTGAACTTCCTTGAATTCGTGCTGAAAAATATTATGCTCTCATTTGATCTCAGAAGCTTCGATGCGCTTAAAATAAGATTAGAATGATCTGTATTGACATCGAACATTTCATCCATTTTTTTCGATCTTGAAATTGTCGGCGGATCAATTATAATAATGTCGTATCTTTCACGCCTGTCGTGAGCCTGTTTGAGATATTTGGCGCAGTCTTCTCTGACCAGAATATTTTTTTTTATATCAAAGCCATTCAATATGAAATTTTCCCTTGCCCAGTCGGTGTATGTATTCGACATATCCACGCTGACCGTACCTGATGCGCCGGCCTGAGCGCAGTACAGGCTGAATGATGCAGTGTAGCTGTATAAATTCAGAACAGCTTTCGATGCAGCCTGATGCGCTATAAATTCCCTCGAAGGTCTGTGGTCTAAAAATAGCCCGCTGTCCAGGTAATCCTTAAGATTGATGTAGAACGAGATCCCGTTCTCTTTTGAAATAAAATAATCTTTCGAATCAGACATTTTTTCATACTGCTCGAGCAAGGCTCTTTTCTTTCTGATCTTCCAGAAAATATCGCCGTTGCCGATACCGAAGATCGTTTTCAAGCCTGTTTCTACTGCTTCTGTCAGATCATCGGGCACATCTTCGGATTCCTCATTTGAATAATACTGCACCTGGAATTTACCTGCATAATAATCTATCGAAAGCGGAAATTCAGGTATATCTCTGTCGTAAACTCTAAAACAGTCGCTTTCAGTTTTTTTCGACTGTTTTCTGAAATGTCTGTAATTCTTAACCATTCTGTTCAGCAACGGGTGGTCAAAAGTATTTTTAATTTCAAGCAGTTCCATAGATGCAAAATACATTTTTTTTAACAGATAATCAATTTTTCTCTTTATAAATATGATTATATTGTTTAAATTACTTTCGAATAATGACGGAGAATTCTTCTGAAGTTCGAAGGAAAAAAATATCACTCCCTATGGTATGATAGAGATAAAGTTTATATTATTGACCAGCGCTTTTTGCCTGAGCAGTTCGTCATCGAAAGAATAAAAACATCCGACCAGATGATTACAGCCATAAAGGATATGCATCTTCGCGGGGCACCTCTTTTAGGTTTAGCCGGAGCTTATGGGACATTTCTTGCCTTCAGAGAATCTTTTTCTAAACCCGAGCCGGAGGAGTATTACGAGACTAAAATAAACCAGCTGCGCAACTGCAGGCCGACTGCAGTAAATCTCAGCTGGGGCGTCAGCAAGATCGACAGCCTCGTAAAAGCCGGGCTTGAACTTGCAAGGATCCTTGCGGGAGTTAAATCTCTTGAAAGGAACGAAATTGAAGCATGCAAGAATATAGGCGGAAACGGATTTGCCCTGATAAGAGACATTTCCAATATTGTCGGCAGAAGACCGGTAAATATCATGACCCACTGCAACGCAGGCTGGCTGGCCGCAATCAATTACGGAACTGCGTCAGCTCCGGTTTTCATTGCGAGAGATGAAAATATAGATGTACATGTCTGGGTAAGCGAAACAAGACCTTTAAACCAGGGTGGTAAGCTTACAGCCTGGGAATATTTCAATGAGAACATTTCCCACACAGTTATTTCCGACAACTCCTGCGGTCATCTGCTTAAAAACGGAATGGTCGATATAGTTATCACAGGCGCGGACAGAATTGCAAAAAACGGTGATACCGCCAATAAAATCGGTACATATCTGAAAGCTCTTGCCGCGAAAGATAACAATGTTCCTTTCTACATTGCAGCCCCGATGTCCACAATAGATTTTTCGATTAAAAGCGGAAAAGATATAAAGATAGAGGAAAGGGATGAAAATGAGATGAAATACATGAACGGCGTTCCGATCATTTATGAACTTTCGCCCGTTCTGAACCACGCTTTCGATATTACGCCAGCAGAACTTATCACAGGAATTATTACAGATCGCGGCATATATAAACCCGGAGAATTATTGAGGTTGAATTTATGAAAAAACTTAAACTTCCTCTTCAAAACACAGTGATAGGCACGGTGGAAACAAAATTCGGGTGGGTTTCTTTTGCAGTTACCTCGAAAGGACTGAGAGACTGCAGATTCATGTTCCCTTCTCCTGATTGCGCAACTGACGAAATTCTCAAAACTATCGCAGGAAAACCGCTGTCTGAAGATAAAAATGTTATTTCCACCTGGTCACTCATGTTCAAAGAATATTTCGGCGGCAGTCTGAAATCTTTCGATAAAGTGCCTTTGGATTCAGAATCATGGACAGATTTCCAGAAAAGGGTCTATATGACAGTTCAAAGCATTCCCTATGGAAAGACTGCATCCTACGGCACTATAGCGTCATATCTGGGGAACGGTAATGCTTCAAGGGCGGTAGGCAATGCTTTGAAGAACAATCCTGTTCCTCCCGTGATCCCGTGCCACAGGGTCATAGCAGCAGATAAAGATATGTGCGGATTTTCCGCTACAGGTGGGATCGAACTTAAATTAAAGATCCTTGAGCTCGAAAAAGACAATTTGTAAATTATTTTAGATACAGGATTTTTCCGTTTAATACCTGACCGCCCGCTTTAATTCTGCAGAAATAAGTTCCGCTATCAAAACCGTTCAAATCTATTTTAAAAGTATTGAGACCTCTCATCATGTTACCGGTGAATTTTTCAAATAGAAGTTCACCTTTTAAATTGTAAACTTTAAGAACTGGTGCTGATTCCGATCTAAGATTGAAAGTAAGAACAGCCAATGAATTAAATGGATTCGGATAGCTGCTTATCAGATCAAAACCTTCGCTTAACTCTCCAGTTTCAATTCCCGATAAAATCCCGGGGATCCTCAAAAGATCGATCCATGCCGCATCTTTGCCTGCAAAGCCGTATTCCCATTTAAAATAATCCCAGTCTATGGAGTGTTTTCCTGCTTTAACCGGAATCTCTGCAAATGCCCAGTCAACTTCGCCCGACCATTTCCCGTCCGGGAACTCTATCGCAGTACCGTCAACACAGAATTCAAATCCGTCACTGCCCAGCTGCGACGATATTTTATAAGCGAAAGCGAGAGTATCATCCCTGTCTGAAATGAACTCGACTCTTGCCAATGTCCAGCTCACCGCATCCTCAATTTCAGGCGCCGGAATATCTCCCGATCGAAGACTGTATAAACCCTCGAAAACATAGCTCTGATCTCTCTGCCACACGGCGTCTCCGAGATAATAAAAATGATCGCTCCAGCTTTCCGCATCTTCAAATCCGACAACCTGAGATCCGTCAGGATAAGCCATTACTTTAAACGAAACTTTTACGGTATCTGAGGATGTTGCCGCTGTAAGTTCTATCTCCGATATGCCTGTATTCCCACCGCGCGAAAGAGTCAGTACATTCGAAATAATCTCCGCATTTACTACTCCCGGGTTTGAAATCGAATCCGCCGAATACGAGATATCATAACCGCCCAGAGAAATAAATTTTTGCGACAGATCGACCGATAATTCAGAAGTGTTCAAAAAAACATTATCCAGCTTTTCTATCTGCTGAAGATCGCCGAATTCTTTAAGCGCCGTTTCAATTGCTGCTCTAATGTCATCTTCTACTACATATCCGTAATATGAAAAAACTAACCTCGAATTCTTGCCGATTATTACAAGCTGAGGAGTCGCTGTCGAGCTTGCGAACATAGAAAATTCACGCCCCAGATCCTCGATATTAGATAGCGGATAATTCAGATTCGCGCTGTATTTGTATCTCCAAAACTCACCGTTCAGGTCTTTATAAGAAAAACCTTCTATCGTATTTGCTCCCGCAATGTACAAATTATTGCGGTCTTTATAATCAGTCCAGATGTTACGAAGCGAAACTGCCTCGGAAAAACATGTACTTCATCCCGGGTTGAAAAAACTTATCACGACAACTTTCCCCGAGCTGATCAGGTCTTTTGTGCTTTTCTGAGTATAAATAATGTTAGAAAGCGAATCAACATCGGAATCTGTAAATACGATATCTTCAATAAATTGACCTTCTGCGTATTGAGCAGCGGCTATTGTTACAAAAAGATTTATAAATAGGATAATTTTTTTCATACGACCTCAAAAGTTTCCTTTAAGTAATAGTAACCCTCAATTTAAAAAATTTCAATGATTAATTTTGCATAATCGTTTTTTTTGTATTATAATTATAAACAAAAGAAAGTATGAGATCATTTATGGTAAGACCGTTTCTAAAAGTTGTATTCTATCTTGCGCTTCTCGTCGGAATGTATGTTCTGATCATAAGGTATTTTTCAAAAACCGAAGAACCGTCGTTCAAACCTAAAGTAATTGAAATTCTCAAATCGGTCGGACAGGATAACCGAACTGTAATAATTTCAAAACCGGATACGATAATTGTGATCACTAAAGCAGAAGAATACGGCAGAGACGAATACAGTTCCGATCCGAATGTGAAATTTGTTTCTGGAGACAAGGTTATAAAAAAAGCTCAGCCTAAAACAGAAACCACAATAAAAGAAGGGCTTGTTGCCTATTATCCTTTTAACGGTAACGCAGACGATGCTAGCGGAAATAAAAATCACGGCATAGTTCACGGCGCAACACTGACCGAGGACAGGTTCGGGAGAAAAAACAGCGCATATTATTTTGACGGGCAAAATGATGAGATCTTTTTAGGTGAATCCTCAATTTTTAACATTAGAGAAACTGTCACGATTTATTTTGATTTTTATTTAAGCAGTTTCAATAATATTGCCTGCCCATTAATTTACAAGGGCTGGATAGACGGCGGAAAAGAAGTTTATAATGGAACTGAAAGAACTTACTCTGTATGGATTGACAACAGCGGAATTATTCACTTATCTACCGCCGATGCACACGGTTCGCAATATTTGAATACGCAACGCGGTACAGTTATTCCGAATAAATGGTATTCTTACTTAGCTGTTTTAGATAGAAAAAACGGAATAATGAAATCTTACTTAAATGGAATCTTGTTATGCTCAAACCCTTTAAGGAAAGGAT
>DMTS01000170.1 GCA_003477045.1 Candidatus Delongbacteria bacterium | reverse complement strand
AAAATGCTTCTGCTTAAATAGTGACATTTGTCCCCTCAAGAAGTGTTATATTACAAATATAAGGCTAAACTGGAGGGGAAAATGACAAAAAAAGAAACAGAGCTTCAAAGATACATAGATAAGACAAGCGAGGGAGAGTTTCTGTACGAGTTGGCAAATTCGTATGAGCTCTCCCCGATTTTAAGTAAAAACATCTTACAAACAGCCAAAACTTGCCTTTTGCAAAGCAAAGTACTCCAAACCGGACAGACAGAATATCATTGCGTAAGTATAGATGAAAAAAACGGGAAGCAGATGCTTGATATGAGCAAGATAAAAGTTATTCTGACTCTAAAAGACGAAATCGAAGACATAAACACTTTAAGTGTGGAAGGCAGAAGCATACATCGTCAGAATAAAATTCAAAGGATGGCTGATGAGGCTATAGAGCAAAACGGTATATTAAGCCAGGAAGATCTCAGCATGTTGCTGAATGTAAGCGTGAGAACGATCAAGCGCGACATTCGTGAAATAAAAAGAAGAAATATCGAAGTGATCACTCGCGGTACCTATCATAACATCGGCAGGGGACAAACGCACAAGACACTGATTATCGGTTTTTATCTTGACGGATTTACCTATAGCGAAATACATCGCAAAACGCATCACAGCACAGGATCAATAAAGAGGTATCTTGATAGCTTCGGAAAAGTTCTGATGTGTATGGAGTATGGTATTAAGGACAAGTCGGAGATGCGATCTGTAACAAATCTGTCAGAATATCTGATAGGACAGTATCTGGATATACTCAAATCTGCAGAAAAAAGTAAAGTGAAATCAGAAAACTTGGATATGCTTAAACAGCAACTGTCATATAGATACGGGTCAAAAAAAACGATCGTTCACGATGGTCTGAGAGCGGAAGCTACGACAGGAGGCTGGAAATGAATCTGAACAATATACGGGACAGATATGAAAGCATAAACAAACGGAACTTCAGATCGGCTTTGATAAACCTGTTGGAAAACGATTATAAAGTTTTAGGTTCAAGAAAAATCTTATCCATGCTTGCAGAGGACATTGAACAACTTTATAGAGAATTTAATCCTAAAATATCTGAAGTCGGCTTTGGTGAGATCGTCTTCAGGACAACAAAAGATGACGGTCAAAGACAAAGTTACGGTAAGAAGACAGAAGATTATGCATCAACGACAGTTATACTGCCATTGATAACAAAAGATGATGTTGAGCGCAGAATTTATTTCCGCAAAGGCGACAGAAACAGCAATTATGAGCACAGAGAGTCAAGGGACATAGAAACTATGGTAAGGCTTATCAAAAGCGCAAAGGAGCAAGGCGGATTACTTACCGGAGCGGAAGTAAGTGTTCTGACGAACAGAAGCCTAAGCACCATCAGAAAATATCTTGATGCTTACAGGAATAAAACAGGTGAAATACTTCCCTTGAAAGGATATGTTCTTGATCAGGGCAGCCTGCCTACTCATAAAGGCATAATCGTATCGCTTTATGAGCAGGGAATATCTCCGGCAGATATTGTTTTAAAAACTTCACACAGCCAAAGCGCGGTTGATCGCTACATAGGTCAGTATGACCAAATTAAGAAGCTCGTAAAAAAAGGTTTAAATGAGCGTGAAATAAAAGACATTACAAGAAGATCATTGAAAATCGTCAGAGAATATGTTAAATTGTATAGACAATTAAATCCGGAAGTGAAAAAATGAAGATTATTTACTACCGCGCTTTGCTTGCTTACTTCTCAGGGGACAAATGTCACTAATGTAAATAAGGAATAATTATTTGAAAAACAGTTTGCTTTTGAATTATTTTATTCTTATATTCGAGCCGTTGAAATAACGGTAATGATGAAACTTAAGGAGTCATATAATGAAAAAAGGAATTCACCCAAAATACGAAACGGCGATGATATCATGCGTCTGCGGAAATTCTTTTGAAAGCAGGACCACGATCGGCGAAATAAAAGTTGAGATCTGCTCGAAGTGCCATCCTTTTTATACAGGAAAAACAAGGATACTTGATACGGCCGGAAGAGTTGACAAGTTCATGAAAAAGTATAAGATCGAGAAAAAAGAAGAGAAAGAATAGTAACTTTTATCATTTGATTAACGATTTCTAAAGCGCATATTTATACTATGCGCTTTTTAATTTAAAACCGGAGAGTTTTCTTGAAAGATGAAAAGATCAGTGTAGGCGGGCAGGCGGTGATCGAAGGCGTGATGATGAGATCACCGAAAGTTGTCGCGACAGTAGTAAGAAGAGCAGACGGCACTCTTGAAAACAAAGTGCAGGACTTTATTCCGCTTTCAAAAAGGAAAAAATACTTAAATATTCCAGTTCTAAGAGGAGCATTGAGCCTTTTCGAGATGATGAAACTCGGGATAGGCACATTGAACTGGTCTGCCGATAAAGCTATTGAGGATGAAAAGAAAGCTAAAGGCGAGAAAGTTGAAAAAAGTAAGAACAGTTTTTTTCAGAACCTTCTTGAAGGTCTCGGAACTTCCGCAGTCCTGATTATAGCTCTCGGAATATTTATGTATATACCTTATAAGATCACCGATATCTTCGAAGAAAAGTTTAATTCAAATCAGTTCATTTTCAATCTGCTGGCCGGAATGATCAGAACTATATTCATTATATTATATATGTACGCAATAAGTTTTATGAAAGATGTAAAAAGGCTTTTTGAATATCACGGCGCGGAACATAAAGCGATAGCCGCCTTTGAAAAAGGTCTTGAAATGAATGTCGAAAATGTAAAAGCCCAGACGCGATTTCATCCCAGATGCGGGACCAGTTTTATCTTAATTGCAGCTATAATCACCATAATAATATTCTCAATTTTCGACAGCTTGTATTATTTATATTATGTTTATCCCAACATAATTTCGAGGATAGGGGTACATCTTTTGTTCATGCCTGTCGCTGTCGGAGTATCTTTTGAACTTTTAAAAATGTCCGAAAAGTACAGCGGAATTAAGCCGGTCGCTCTTCTTATCCAGCCGGGTCTCTGGCTTCAGCACATAACAACGAATGAGCCTGACGATAGTCAACTCGAAGTAGCCATTGAATCGATACTGCTGTCAACCCAATACCTTAATACCGGAACCGGAGTGGAAAAATGAAGATCAGACTAATCTGCATTTTATTTACCGCCGCATTAAGCTTTGCTCAATTCTCAAGCGGAACGGATTATTCGGTCAAAAAAGACAAGGTTTCAGATCAAGCAGGCGCGATCTTCCATTTAGAGAAGAACGATACCGAATGGAGCGTAAACTACGATACGGGAAAAAATTTCACCGCAAGATCAGAAGTTTTCGGTTACGGTTACGGTTTGTACGGAAAAAACAATATTGATAATATAGCTCTGCACTACACTGCCGATCACATAATAAGGAAAATAACAGGCTCGGTTACAATAGATACAACCTCAACTGAGGATCAGACAATAAATACTGATCTTGGAGATATCACGATGCAGGATATAAGATCAGAGGCAGGTGTATATTTTAATAAAAGATTTGGCTTGTTCGCAGGCTTACGCTATTTTTCGATAGATGAAGCGGACAAAAATACTGTTCAGTACGGGATCCGCGGGGAATACTCACACGATCATAGTTCAGGAAAAAACCTCCTGATCCGATGCGGATTCAGCAGCTCAGCAGGCGACGAAGATGTCATCAGCGGTCTAGGCATAATTTCGGAAATTTTGCCCATTACTGAGTTCGGTGCAGTATTAACGGTTCCTTTTGAGAACTCAAAACTTGGCATGGCATTTAACTTCTACGGTTTTGACGGGTCTTTGATGAAGGACAAAGAAGAAAACTATATCAATGCAGAGCTGAGTTATAAATATTTTATTTCAAAAGCTCAAAGCTCAATAAATGCGTCTGCCGGTATGAACTTAAGTTCGGGAATGGAAATTCCGGAGATACATCTTCCTTATTTTTATAACAACATAGAATTCAGCAATAAAATGCTCAAAGGAAGAATGGAACTCTCTGTAGGCTGGAAATATGAATTGTACGAAGCCGTTCTTGCCGACAGAACCGACCTAATGAGCCTGAAACCTGTTGAAATTATATCAGCGGACGACATCAGTGAAACTGCCTCATTTAATAAGCTGTATATCAAGATAGGTTTTCTTTATTGATATGAGATCTAAAGAAGCAAAATATATTGAACTTGTCAATAATATCAAAGCTCTGACGGACGGAGAGGATGATCTTATATCGAAGATGTCAACCGTAAGCTGCGAAGTATTTCACGCATTTGATGAATTCAACTGGGTCGGTTTTTACAGAAAAACCGGTGAAAGAACTCTCAAGGTAGGCCCTTATCAGGGCGGGCATGGCTGTCTTGTTATTGATTTTGACAGGGGCGTATGCGGAAAGTGCGCGAGAGAAGAAAGCGTTCAGGTCGAGAATGATGTTGCTAAACTTCCTTACCATATAGCCTGTTCAAGCGAAACCAGGTCTGAAATAGTTCTTCCGGTTATCAGAAACGGCGAACTTGTAGCAGTTTTCGATATAGACTCACCTGTTCCGGGATTATTCGACGGAACAGATGAGAAGTATCTTAAGGAAATCACAGATCTGATATAAATTAATTTCTTGCAATTATATAATAAAATTTCCTCGGTTCGGTGTAAGAAAAAGAATACTGTTCTGTACTGACATTAGCAAGAAAAGCGAATGTCCCGTAAGGACTGTCTGAGGAATAAACATCATAACTTGCTGCGCCTGCTACCGTATCCCATGATATTGTTATAACTGATCCCGCAACAGAGGTCAAAACATTTGCCGGAGTTCCAAGCGAAGTGCCTGTTGTTACAATGAATTCGACCGGAATTATAACAATCGCTTCATCAGGGTCATTGGATTCTACTTTTATACCTGCGTAATATACGCCTTCAGCTAAGCCTGAAGAATCACAAGTGAAAAGGATATCTTTTACGCCAGAAGGAACCACCGTTCCCGAAACAGGGCTGTCAATACTTAGCCAGCTTAGAGTTATGACTTCCGGGCCTGAGACGCTTACATTATCAATATTCCACATATCGCCGCTCAGTTTTGTAAATACACCTGTAAATCTCACCTGCATCGTCGGGCTTATGACCGGTAGAAGTATTTTCTGAAAGTTCGGTGTGCCCCATCCTCCGATGTTGGTATTATTTGTATAGACGGTTATCCAGTTGGTCCCGTCCGAAGTGTATTCAACCGTTCCTGAACTTTGAGTAAAAACAGCATACTGATAGAAATTAAGGTAAATTTGACTGCATGATGTGCCGTCAAACGGGGCTGAAGTTATAATAGAGCTTTTTGTGCCGCCTCCGGAAGTGTGTGCCAGAGCCTGTAAATAAGAAGATCCGTCAAGATTATTAGTATTAGTGGTCCAGACCCAGCTTATCCCTCCCGAATTTACCCAGTTACCCAAACCTGAGTTAAAATCATTTGAAGATACTGTTATGTTCTCCGGTATAACTTCATAAGAGGTTGTCAGGCTGTAAACGAGATCGGAATCCCCGCTGTTGGTTAACCCGAAAGTGTCCTGGACTGAATTTCCCGGCATGACGGATTCGCTTAAAGACACCGGATTAAGTTCAATATCCGGCCACGATGTAACATCTGAAACTATAAATGTAACAGGCAGTATCTTAAGCGGCTGATCAGGATCGTTCGAAGAAATCTTTACATCAGCCGTGTATGTTCCGTAATCAAGTCCGGCCGCACTGCAGACGGCATTGATCTGTGTATTTGACGAAGCTGGAACAACACCGGAATAGCTGCTCAACGATAGCCATTTAGGTACAGCCGAGAACTGGATAGCCAGATTGTTCTTTAGGTAAGAATAGTTCTTTACGACCTGAAGCCCCACCAGGCCTGTTGAATTTTTTATTCCCACAGTAGATGAAGTTATGGTCACATCTCCGACATTTTTATACTGATAAACGATCCTTCCGGATTCATAAAGAATAACCTGAGCGTAATTCAAGCTTGTCGAACCATAGTGGGGAATTCCGCTGTATTCAACGATAAATCTTTTGTTGACGGTATCGGAATAGTAATATACGAAACCGGATCCTGCGGCCGCGGGATTAAGGTCGTCCCACATAAGCGCGAGAAGATTGTTGGGTTCAGATGCTGAAGGTATCGTTTCGTTTAAAGCAGTGTTAGTTGTTGTGGTAAATGATAAAAATCCGTTAGAGCACACCTTCACTGAGGTAAAATCAGTTCCGTAAAAGTTGAATGTAAAACCGAGAGGTATTGAAGGAGACAGAAGCTCATCTGTCATAGTGACTACCGTTCCGAAGGTATTTATTTCTATCCAGTTGTAAACAGGACCGTCTGGAGCATCCGAATCGCGCCATTCGTAACCGTAGCTATCAGGACCTCCTCCGCCTTTGCCTTCTTTTTTACTGGTATAACTGATCGCGGCATTATATGACAGGTCGCTCGTTCCCGCATTGATCAGGCTGAAACTTTCTGTGTCTGATGAACCCGGTAATGCAGATGCAAGTATTCTGTCAGGGTCAGTAACTATATCAGGCGTTGCTGTTAGAATTGAAAATATTGCAGAAACTGAAATAAGGACAGCATATAATTGTTTTTTCATTTTTTTAACCTTTTAACTGAATACTTTCCGCTTTCTTTATTAACATTATCGGCACAATATAATCGAAAAAGCCCCGAGAACGGGGCTTTTCCAAAAGTAAAAATTTACAAGTTTCTCCAGACAACATCTTCCCATTTGTCTGTTTTCATACCGGAAACGCCTCTTGACCAGGTGTGTCTCGGGTTAAGACCCTGAAGATTTTCACCCGGGTGAGAAGAAGGGCTCTCTCCGCAGAAAGGCGGCAGTGGTTCTGCCGGATCAAGATACCTCTGGTCCTGAATGAATATCTTAGGCCATTTCTGCGCGGTATCAGCCGGTCCGGACATGATTTCCTGCTGGTCGAGCACCATAACGGCTCCGATATTATACATCCTTAGATCCGTCTGACCTGTACCTTTAGCACTCAGCTCTCCGCAATTGGTAAGGTAAGATGCATTTGAGAATATAAGGTTTTCGTTAGGAAGGTAGATCGGAGCCCAGCCTTTAACATAGTCAGCCGCTTTTACATCTATTGCCGCTATTACAGCTAAGTGACCTTCGGGCTTGATCGTTTCCATAGAATCCCACAGCCATTTCAATATGCTTTCATCAGGTTTAACTGTCGTTACATCTGACATTGCTTC
>DMTS01000067.1 GCA_003477045.1 Candidatus Delongbacteria bacterium | reverse complement strand
ATTCAATATAATTCCGATGAACGGTAGAAAATCGCGGTTATGGATAAGTGCTAATTTTATTCGAGGCAAATGTCACTATTTCATTAAGATCATTTTCTGAGTAAGTTTTATACCTTCAATGTCAAAGGTATAATAATATACACCTGAATTAAGTTTGCTTCCGTCGAAGTCAACAGAATGGCTTCCTGCATTCATTATTCCGTTTGCCAGTTCAGCCACTTTCTGTCCGTTGATGTTATAAATACTTAGCTTAACATCGGCAGTTTTGGAAAGTGCAAATTTGATCTGTGTAACAGGATTGAACGGATTTGGGTAGTTCTGGTAAAGAGCAGTAGCTAGCGGTACGGCATCGGATTCTTCAATAGAAGTGTCAATCACCCAACTATCAGCTATAACCGGATCTCCTCCGCCTGCACCTTCTTCGTCATAAAGAGCATCGAGTCCGAATTTAATATCGAAAGGTCCATAATGTGAAAATGTATGCGTATATGTAAAAATAAATTGCTTTTCCCCTGTATAATATCCCTGCCCCGGGAAACGATGTTTAATTCTTACATTTAAAGTATCGCCGGATACCCATGATGTCGGAAATGCATATCTTGCTATCTTAATAGCCGAAGCTTTAGGATTGTAATCAATGTAACCTGAGCCTGTTGAATTCTGATCAATAACCTCACCTTCTCTTCCTGATACCCAGCAGGTAAAGGATACATTATCATAAGGATATGCGCTGAAATCAAAAATGTCACCGTTATGATCAGCCGTGCCGATAAATACATCATCAATATCTGAGTATGCATACCATGTACTTATCGGATAACCTGAATCGGTCAGCCCGAAATCTTCAAAACCGAGATAGTTAATGGTTTCGGCATTTTCCGGAATATTCCAAACTGCTTCTGCGGTAAAAAATGTGCCTTTATAAAATGCGCTGTCTGTTATTGTCAAATGAAATACATCACCGCTTCTCCATTCCCAGCCTTCAAAGTTTATAAAATCTATTATGCATACACCGCGTAGATCTTCAAAGCATTCTATTGAATTTCCCGGATCAGTTTCAGTTGTAAAGCTGGAAATAAATACTTCTCCCGAATTTTCTATCCAAGCCTTGAATGTAACATTTGCTAGCTCATCAACAGTAAACTCTTCTCCGGTATCGTGTACCATACCCCACACGACTTTCAAGCTATCGGCAGAATAAAGAGAGAAACACCAAGCGATCATAAAGGCCAACAATACTTTCTTCATTCCAGACCTCCTATTTTAACAATAACATTTGTCTGCTTTGCATTTTTTTATCAGCACTTAATACATAATAATATACACCGGAATTTAAGTTTTTTCCATCAAATTCTACAGAATATTTGCCTGCCTTCATTATTCCTTTTGTAAGCTCAGATACAAGCTGTCCGCTGATATTGTAAACACTCAATTTAACTTCACTTGATTTTGCAAGATCGAATTTGATCTGTGTAACAGGATTGAACGGATTGGGATAGTTCTGATAAAGTTCAAATCCTTTAACCCCTGCCACAAAATCATCGTCATTCTCTTCAATTCCGCATGCCCATTCAAGCCTTGGGTACCCTGCGTTAAGATTATAAATATCATCAGCCCAGACAAAATCGAAATCCCAACCGACATAAGTATCATCTCCATACGGAAGGGTCATTTCCGCAGTCGTTCTGCTTTCTCCGGCAGCAGAAGAATCAACTCCAGATGTTTCTGTGTCCCAATAACAGTTTGTAACAGTGACAGTTTCTGGCTCTATTATATATCCCACAAAACCGCCTGCGTTTGTATTTCCTTTTATATTTCCGGTTGAGTAACAGTTTTTAATATTTGTCAAGTTACACGCTCTTCCAAAAAAGCCACCGGTCATATCTGAGGCAGCTGCATCAGCCCTAGAATAACAATCAGTGACATTAACAAAATACGGACTAAATGCGTCCGATGATCCTATAAAACCTCCCGATCTGTTACCATAATGAAGAGAATCAGTTATGACTGAACCTACTGAATAACAATTAGATATGAATTGATCTCTGTTTACTGCAGAAGTATTTCCGATAAAACCACCATAATTATATCCATCAATTACTGTAATAATTGCTATTACATAGCAATTATCAATTACTTCAGAGTTATTACATAGTCCAATTAGTCCACCGGTACAATATCTATAGCCTGATATTTTAACTTCAGCAGAACAGTTTATTATTGAATCCGCATTGCAGATACCGACCAAACCACCGTTATAACCGCTGCCAGTGCTCGTAATCTCACCTTTTGCATGGCAATCTTTAATATTGTATCCTTCAAAAAAACCTGCCAAAAGTCCCATCTGGGAGTATCCTTTAATAGAACCTTCTGCATTTATATTTGACCAATTGTCGTTATATGAAATACCTGTCAAGCCACCAATTCCGCCTATTTCAGATTCTATAATGAAATTTAGAATGCTTATATTACACAATTCGCAACCTTCTGTTGAACCGAATAGACCCATCCAGCTGCCATCATTGAGGTTTACATACATGTTCAATATTTTATAGCCGCCACCGTCATAGTTGCCCCTGAACGATTGTGAAGGATCTGACCAGTCATATTCACCAATTGGCTGCCACCCTGGACCTTCATTCCATGGGGGAACTCCGAGATCAACATCAGTAATTTGTTTAAAGCTTGATGTCATATAATATCTTACCTGATTTAGTTGTTCAGCTGTTTCGATTAGATACGGGTCTTCAACTGTGCCCGATCCGCCTGCGAACTGCGAAAAGCATAGTATATTTAAAATAAATACAAGCAAAGTTGTGATCGTTCTGTGATGTTTCATTTCGTTCTCTCCTTAATAAAAGCTACAGGCAGGCATTTCTGCCTGCCTGTGCGTAATTACTTAGTCAATACCATTTTTTTTGTTATATTTTTACCGTCAACTTCAAGCATATAGTAATACACACCCGAGTTGAATCTCGAACCGTCAAAATCAACGGTGTGATAGCCTGCGTTGATCGTTCCGTTTGCGAGTTCTGCGATTTTCTGCCCGCTTATGTTGTAAACACTCAGTCTGACATCCGTTGTTTTTGCAAGCGCAAACTTTATCTGCGTAACAGGATTGAACGGATTCGGGTAGTTCTGGAAAAGCTCGTGCTGTGTAGGTATAGAAGCTTCTGCTAAATCGGAAGGATTACCGTCTTTGTTATCGTTTCCGTTGAGCATATTAAGAAGTTTTTCAAGTGAATCAGTCGAACTCCCGCTTTTGCCGCTTCCTTCAGCTTCTTTCATCAAATTAGCTACAGCAATATCAATTTCAGAAAGCATTGCTTCTTCTTCAGTTACGGCTTCATTCTTCATTTCTTCTGCATACATAATAGCTGTATCATAGTTTTTTGCCTTGATATGAGTCGAAACCCTCAGTCCTTTAAAGAACTTTTTGCCAAGTGCTGTTTCATTTTCTATCGCTTCATCAAAAGAAGACAGTATAGTTTCTAAAGGCAACTCTTCTTCAATGTACAATCCGGGCAGTCTTGATTCTGCAACATAATATTCCGGAGTATTCGGATATTTCTTTATGATATTCTCATAAAGTTTGATAGATGCCTTTGAACTGCCTGTATCTTCAAGTTTCATGGCATTTAGCAGCATGGTCGCCTCAGTGCTTCTCGGTTCGTTTGTACTCAGGTCTGTTGAAGCTGTTCCGTCTTCTGTGTAAGGTACGAGTGCATAAGGATCGAAATCAATAGAATAACCTGTGTCGAATGTACTGTTTCTGAAATAGAAGAAATCAGGCTGATTAATTTCATCTATGCTTCCATAACCCCAGTAGTTTCTTTCTGCTGAGATTATTACTTTGCTTATTACAGGTACAGGTGTAGTGATCCAGACACCTCTTATACACGGAACAGACGGCACTACCCCGGTCTGGCCGGAATAAATATTATTGTAACCGCCTGTCATATATGCTCCGGCTGAGTATCTCATGTATATCTGCGCACCGTTGTAGATAGGATAGTTAATATTGTTTCCATAAATCTCATTGTTAAGTCTCGGAATAAGGTCTTTGCTCAATGAATTTACAAGAACAGGTTTTGATCCGTTCCCTGTAATCAACAGGCCGCTGTTATAATTGTTGATAAGCTTGTTCTCTGCAAGGATGATCGAAGATGAAACCAGCTTAATTCCGTCAGCATAATTTTGAATGGTGTTGCCGCTTATCGGTAAAGAGCAGTTTGTTAAAGTTATTCCTGATCCTTTTGCATAACCGTAGCTGTTCAACCCTTTGCCTGTCATTCTGTTGTTTGTTATAACATAATCAGGGCAATTGACAATGGAGATACCGTTCTCGCAGTCCAAGAAACTCGAGTTTTCTATTCTACAGAACTCCGGAGTACCCCATATTCCTATTTTTGCACCAATTATCTCCGCTCTATAGAACTCGATCTTGCTGCCTACTTCACACATAATAGCGTACCACATTTCTCCGCTGTTTCTGAAAGTAACATTTTCTGTGCCCAAGTTGGTTGTAATAAGACTTCCGTCATCTTTTATGATTATAGAAGCGTCATCACCAAGCATTACGGGTAATCCGCCATCTAAGTTTAATGAAGAATTGGCACCAACCTCAAGTACTGAACTTACACCCAATGTAACTGAAGTAGCCGGATGAATGTTTATATTTGAGTTGTTTACAAGCAGTTTGGCGTTATCCATTATTTCTATTATTGCGCCATCGCCGATCACAAGATTACCGGTAATCTCAGCATTGCCTTCAATCACAAGCTTTGTGCCTGTAGATAGATACACATCTGAACCAGCTTCAATATTTAGATGCGATCCCGATTTGAGAGTAAGAACAGATTGAGATGACAATGTAACATTAGAGCCGGATAGTATCGTGAATTTTGAATTTTCGTTCAAAGTGAGCAGGCTTGAGCCAATCATGTTGAAGCTGGTGTTGAAGAAAGATGATGCGCCGGATTCAGAGATGATGTAGCTAACAAGATTATAATCTTGCTGGATGTAACCGTCTTGAAAAATCATTTCTGAATTTTCAATTTCTATGCCCGCCACGGCAAACGGTGCGAATTTAGAGCCTTTTCTGAATTCAAGCTTCGAATTTTCAAGCCTGAGTTTAGATTCGTCTAACAACTGGAGATAACCGCCGTTTCTCACATGCATATCAGTGCCGGGTACGAGTGTTGTTTTAGCTGTAGTTGTCCTACCTCCAAGATATAAATGCATATTTTCGCCGACATAGAAATTCTCGCCGATATAACCGTCAGCTTCAATTGTTAGTCCTTTAGTGCCGTCTGGCAGTGTTTTTGCGGTGGTATCTGTCAGCGGAACTGAATGATAGTTCCTGTAAATTCTAAGGTCGGCATAGTCGCCTTCTATCTTGTCTATGAAAACACCGATATTGGTCTCTGCGTTCTTCCATGAATTCGTATTCGGTCTTGTTGTCGGTGTAAACATATTGTGGTCAGTGTCGTTGAAAAAGTCGGATGGGAGGGAGAGGTTGTTTGCCGATTCATTATGCCTGTACCATGTACCTTTTCCGGCGTTATATGGATAAACATCGTTTGGAGCGTGTTCATCTAACCAATCGTTAATCTTTTTTCCTAAATACCAAATACCGTTTTTACTTAGATCATCGCTTTTTGTCCAAGTTGAATCAGGATTTCTATAAGGAGCTCCGAATTCATTTGTATCCGGATAAGCAGTTGCGCATTCTATATCTGCAATCCTAATTCCTAGGGTCGTCAGAATTGAAGGATTAGGAAATTTTATAATGTGAGATATGAGAACGCCTTTGTTTTCTTCTGAAGAATACATTGGGGAAAAATTGTCGAATCCCTTACCGTTTCTCAATTCTATCAGAATTTTTTGATTCTCAACAAAGGCAGCATTAACCCCGATCTCTGATGAATATTTTTCATCAATTGCAATAGGTAAAGATACAGCCTGAAAGACTGATCCGTAGTCTGCCGGAAGCAATCTTTCTCTGACAGCCTTTAATCTCACATGCGTTTCATTGTTATCTAAACTGTCTTCGATAACCAAATGCTGGAAATTTGTTGGAGGTATTAGGACATTAGTAGAGGTATATGCCAAAGTAGTGCTAATAATATCTTCTGTAAAGTACGGCATAATACCGTATGGCATATTGGGAGGATTCCCGCCGCCGCCACCCGAAGAATGCATCATGTCATAACATCCTGTAGTCCCAAAAGTTTGGCCGGTGTACTGCATCCCTTCTTGTGTTTGTACAAGGTCGTTGTATTGAAAACCTTTTGCTCCTGGTGTACCGTTGTCCCTGAAATAAGTTATTAAATGACCTAGTTCATGCGCAACAATCCTGTTAGTCTCGTCGGGATGATTAGGTCTGTACATAAGATATACTACCGTGCCAACATATTCTGTAAAAGACCATGCAAAGTCAGAATTTATTGAAGGCAAACAGAGTATTGTCAACTGTCTCTTATTCAATAACCTGCTATTGTAAGAATTCCAAATACTATCTCCAAGAGTTATCTGAAGCATATCTCTAAATTCATGTAAATATGCATCTTGATAATAAACATCTGGAAAAGGAGTTGTTAGCCTGTCCACAATCCACGGGTTGCCATCAGGTGCATATACATAATTAAACTTGATCTTCGTTGGAAAAAGGCTAATTAATGTACTGGTTTTGATTTCTTTAAACATTTCACCCCAGAAATAATTTATCGCTTTTTCCAGAAAGGGAAAATACTCTATCTCGTAATCGCCATTACCGTCAGGTGTCCCATAGTCGTAGAGATACTGGTTCATACTGATGAATTTTGTGGAGTCTGTTTTATCATGAACCGGGAAAATTACCGGCTGTTTGTTTTCAGGGTACCGTAGATTGTCTGTCTGATTAGTGCTGATCACAGGTGTTTCAAACTCATAACCTTGGATTTGGCCAACAAAGATATTTATTGTCCAATAATCAGGGTTTATTGTGCTCGTTTCTTGACAATAACTCAACTTTAATGAAATAAGCAGTAAAACTGCAATCAAACTCTTTTTTAACATTTTTCATCCTCACTTTTTTAAATTTAATTCTATTTTTACTTTTTATCAATCAATATTATTTAATTATGTCATGTAAATCCTGAATAAAAGATCTCTTTACATTTTGTAATTGATCTCAAATCAATTCTGTAGCTTTCCAGAGTTTTAATACATAGGCTCAGGCTGTTATTATACCATTTCAATACAACAGAATTTATTTTATTTTCTATGCCATCAGGCAGAATTACTGAGAAAATCTCTTCTTCTTTTTTCATTCCGGGTTCTGATATCAAAGAAACTTTATTCCCTTCGGAGATCAGCACACATTTTTTCCCGTAAAGCTCGAATCTTTTTAAAATATAGTTGTTATCTTTCTGAAAAAGACCAGGATTATCCTTCGGATTAAAAATAACAGCCACGGCACCGCAGCTGTATGTGATGGCCATGTTAATCTCCCCTTATTGGTTTTTTCTTTGGAAGCAAACTACCAACAAAAGGGGATACCGTCAAACATAACCCTGTTTTTTGGATTTTTATTGATGAAAGCCACTGTATAAAAAAACAATAAAAATTCTGTATAGTGCTTATATTCAGTAATATGGGAAACAAATAATTTATCGGCTGATCAGACTGATTTCATCAATTTTAGCAGATATTGAATCAATATATTCACTTATTTGAGAATCATCTTCTTTTTCATTTATATTTAAATAAATATCTTTTGACAAGGACAAATTATTTAGAGCTGTTTTGTTTTTCTTTAAATAAAAATTATTATACCCCGAGTACATATATGTATTAGCTATGAGAATTTTATCATTTATATTATCTTCTTCGATAATCTTTATTACAATATTTAAATAGAAATTTGATCTCTTGAATTTTTTTTGGTCGTAATATATTTTTCCTAATAAATTGAGAATATATGATTTATAAAGCTGTACTGAAGAGTTTTCGCATAATCTAAGCATCCGATTCAATAATAAAATAGCACCGTAATAATTTTTTTTAACAATTCTTATTTTTGAAAGGTATAACATATTCACAATGTGTGAATTGATATTGGACGTTTTTGAAGTGTAGATTTTTAGGGCTTTTTTGAAATACAACTCAGAATCGTCAATATTATCGTTTCTATATAAGTAAATTGCATAACTAATTAGGGAATTGTAATAATATGAGTTTTTTTTGATCACTTTAGTAATTTTTTTTACCCGTTCAAAGTTTTCAATAACATCATCTTTCTTGAAAAGATTCATGTAAGACCTTACAGAAAAAATTTGTGATATCGATTTTGCCTCGGAAATTAAATCTTTTGAATTATTAGAATATTCAAGCTGTTTATGTAAAGATTCTATTGCATGGACATACTTGAAACTTCTTATTTGAATTTCTGCTTTTAAGCCATATAAATAAGCCAATTCTTTATTTAAATTGTATCTTGATGAATATCCAATTGATTCGTTTAATAGGGACAAAGCATGATAATAATCTTTCTTTAAAATAAATCTTCTTATTCTTGAACGATAATAAATTGCTGTTTTTTCTGGTAAGGCATTCTTTGTGAGTAATCTTGAAGATTGAATAAAATGATTGTCAGCACTGCCTAAATTGTCTGTACATATAGCTATCATACCCATATAGTAGTACAATTCTCCAAGTTCTTCATTCAGTTTCTGTTTTTCAAAATTTACTTTACACGATTCGATCATATCCCTGGATTTGTCATATTGTTCAAGATGGAAATAAATTTTAACCTGCTTTAAAAGAAATCCGGCTGACAGTTTTTCGGAATCGGCAAGTTCTGCCGCGGCTAAATTTAGTCTTTTATAAAACTTCAAAGCATTCTCGAAGTCAAATTTTTCCTGATACTTTTCAACCTCGAGTTCTGTCTCCAAAAGTGCGTCTTTTAAAGCTGCCTTATCTTCCGGATTCAACTCCATGTTGCGCCAGTAATCGGTAAACTTGACGATCTTGTCAAAATCGCTTACAAACCTGTCAACAAAAAGCGGCGGAAGTATCGGATTTGCGGTTTCTGTATAACCTTCGGCTTCTGCATATCCTTCGTTCAGGATCAGTTCCTTATACAGGCTTGCGAGTATTTGTTTATGTGAATAATTTCCTCTTATGACTTTATGTTTTCTTTCTTTTCGTATAGACTCCTTTTCTCCAGCACCATAAGTGATCAGGTTTTTGCCTGAAAGCAGTTTAAAATTACTGTCTATGCCGCCTCGCATTTTCAGGTTGGATAGAACATAATTGACGAATATATCTATCGTACTTCTGCTTTTATCCATGCTATAACCCATAAATCTATGATGAGTTATATTGTCTTCTA
>DMTS01000004.1 GCA_003477045.1 Candidatus Delongbacteria bacterium | reverse complement strand
GTTTTTTTCATGCCGATTATTCCGAATGCGATTATAGTTATTGCGTAAAGCGCGAGAACTATTATTTTTACTGTCATAAACTGTCCTTTAAGTGTTAATTAAAAAAAGTAACTGAATATAAGTTTTTGAAATATTAAATGCAACTTTGAAAACTTAATTTTATTTCATATATTTATTGCTATGAAAAAATCAGTCAGAATACTTGTCGCCGCAATAATTATAATCTTAACCGGATGTTCTGCTGCCAAATCTATAACTAAGCCGGCTCCTTCTGAATCACAATTTCTGTACATGGAAGAAATTTACGCTTATGCGAAGAACAGCTTCAGTTCAGGAGATTTTAACGGAACGATCAAATGGTACGACAGGCTGAACGACGATTATCCGAATAATAATTATACCGATGAATCGCTTTTTATTAAAGGATATATTTATAAAACATATTTTGATGATCTTAAACAGGCTGAGAGCTGTTTTAAAGAACTGATAAATAATTACCCGAAATCGGAATTTGCTAATTCAGCGCAGTTCGAGCTTGATCACCTGAATGAACCTGATTTTATGCCGGATTTCGAAAAATCAAAGGAAAACAAATGAAAAGAATTTATCTTGATAACAGCGCAACGACAAAAGTTGACGACAGAGTTGCAAAAACAGTTTACGAATATATGACTGAAAAATTCGGAAATGCATCTTCCGCCCATTCTTTCGGTCAGGAAGCTAAATATGCGCTTGATAATTCAAGAGAAAAGATCGCTAAAGTAATCAATGCGGGAGTTAATGAAATATTTTTCACTTCAGGCGGAACTGAAGCTGACAACTGGGCAATTAAAGGAATTGTAGCGATGTATCTTGATCATAATAATCCCGTTCACATAATAACATCTGCTTATGAGCACAGCGCAGTCTATGAAATGTGCAAATTTTATTCGAGGCTTCACCCCGAGCTTATAACAGTTACTTATTTAAAACCGGATGACAGGGGTCTGATCTCGCCTGAATCAGTGATCAGCGCTGTAAGTGAAAATACAAAACTTGTTTCTGTCATGCATGTAAATAATGAGATCGGTATGATCAATAATATTTCTGCTATAGGAAAATTCTGCAGAGCTACGAATATTGTTTTTCACACGGATGCAGTTCAGTCATACACAAAAGTACCGATCGATGTTAAAGCTATGAATATAGACCTGTTATCAGCTTCTTCCCACAAGATCTACGGACCGAAAGGTGTCGGGTTTCTTTACATAAGAAAAAAGATCAGTATTCTGCCTAATCAGTTCGGCGGACATCAGGAGAGCGGTATGAGAACCGGGACTGAAAACATACCCGGCATAGCAGGTTTTGCGAATGCTGCAGAGATCTCTGCAGATGAAATGAAAGTCGAAATTCCAAGAATTACAAAACTCCGTGACAGATTATATGAACTGATCTCAGCAGGTGTTGATGATATCATCGTGAACAGCGACCTTGAAAAAGGCTACGGCGGGATACTGAACCTTACTTTCCCCGGAGTGGAAGGCGAAGCGCTTTTGTTGTCGCTTGACCTTGAAGGGATTGGAGTATCTACCGGTTCAGCCTGTTCAACCGGCGAAATTAAACCTTCCAGAGTGCTTAGTGCCATCGGGAGGACTGCGGAAGAAGCTCAAAGCTCTATAAGATTCTCCGTAGGCAGATTTAATACAGAAGAAGAAATCGAATTCGCTGCGGCGAAGGTAATTGAAGCTGTAAAACGATTAAAAGAAATGATGAATTAATATGATGAATAAAAAAGTGCTGGTCGGAATGAGCGGCGGGGTTGACAGCTCTGCTTCAGCCATACTTCTAAAAGAGCAGGGTTATGAGGTAATTGGCGTTTCCATGCTCCTCTCCCCTTCCGATACTACTGAAAAATACAAAGATGCGGTCGATGTCTGCAATAAGATCGGCATAAAACACCTTTTTTACGATCTTAAAGACTATTTCAAAAGCACCGTTATTGAATACTTCAAGAACGAATACCTTGCCGGAAGAACGCCTAATCCGTGCGTTCTTTGCAATTCCGTGATCAAATGGGATAAACTTTTTGAAAAAGCGGATGTACTCGGCTGCGAATTTATATCCATGGGCCACTATTCTCGCATAATTCAGGATGAAAACGGATATCATCTTAAGCGGGGACTTGACGACAAAAAGGATCAGAGCTATTTTCTTTATGTCATGAAAAAATCTGTCATGCCCAGAATAATTTTTCCGCTTGGGGAAAAAGTAAAAAGCGATGCGAGAGATATCTGCACTCGTGAAGGTTTCGATTTCTTCTCACGCAAAAAGGAAAGCATGGAGATATGCTTCATTCCTGACGATGATTATCAAAAATTTCTTCTTGAAAATTTTAAAGAGTTTAAAAAGATCAGACCGGGAAAAATAATCAGGGACGACGGAGTTAAGACCACGAACACCCACGAAGGCTATCCTTTTTATACGATAGGTCAGCGCAAAGGTCTGGGCGGAGGGTATTCCGAACCGATGTATGTTTCCGGAACCGATCCTGTTAAAAATGAGATCAGGATCTCGGGCAGAAAAGGTTTGTCCTCAGATACAGTTTTGGTAAAAGAGTTGAATTTTCTTGAAAAGTTAGATATAAGATGCGTTTACACTGCTAAGATCAGATATAATACTCAGCCTGCCGAATGCAGGATAAAAGAAATTGAAAACGGCCTCATCGAGGTCACTTTTAAAGAACCGGTTTTCGCCGTAACTCCAGGCCAGTCATGCGTCATATACAAAGATGACCTTGTGATGGTGGGCGGGATAATTTTAAAATGAACGAAAGAATAGAAAATACTCTTGAAAATCTGCCGGCATCGCCCGGCGTTTATTTTTTTAAGAATAAAGACGGCAAGATAATTTATATCGGCAAGGCTAAAATACTCAAGAACCGGGTCAGATCGTATTTTATGAATATCGGCAAGCATCAGCAGTTTAAGACCGAAGTGCTTGTGAAAAAGATAGAAACTATCGAGTATATAATTACTGATAACGAGCTTGAAGCACTGATACTTGAAGCCAATATGATCAAGCAGCACAAGCCTAAATATAACATAGACCTTAAGGATGATAAATCATATCCGTATATTAAGATCACAAAAGAACTTTTCCCGCAGGTTTTCGTCACCCGCAAAGTCGATCAGGACGGTTCTAAATATCTCGGTCCGTTCATTCATGTAAGAACGATAAGAGCTATCCTTGCTGTTTTGAAAAAACTGCTCAAGATCAGAAATTGCACGCACATCTTTACATCAGAGACCATCAGGGATAAAAAGCACAGGGTCTGCCTTGATTATCAGATAAAGATCTGCGATGGATACTGCGTGAATGAAAATAATGCAGTTCAGTATCGGGAAAATGTAAAGAACATTATAGCGTATTTTTCAGGTCAGGATAATTCTCTTTCAGAACTTCTGGAAAGCAGAATGAAAGAAGCCGCGAAAGAAAAGAATTTTGAGCTTGC
>DMTS01000126.1 GCA_003477045.1 Candidatus Delongbacteria bacterium | reverse complement strand
AATATGACATGATAGAGAAAAGCGGCTATTCGATGGAATGGACTCCTCTTGAAGTAAGAGATAAATTATCCTACAGGAACAATGTATCTATAGGTGATTCGATGCTTATCTGGCAGAACAGGTATCCGGAAATATGTCAGAGGATCCAGATCGGAACTTCAGTTCAGGGAAGACCGATGTGGGTGCTAAAAATTTCAGACAGCGTAAATGTTGAAGAAGCCGAGCCTGAAGTAAAATTAGTTTCAACCATTCACGGAGATGAAGTTACCGGTATGGAAATGGANNTGTTCATGATCGAGAACATTTTAAAAGGATATCAGGCAGGCAACGATACGATGCGCTTTATAGTTGACAACACAGAACTTTATGTAATGCCTCTGATGAATCCTGACGGGAACGCGAGCAATTCAAGATATAATGCGAACGGTTATGATCTGAACAGGAATTTTCCCGAAGGGACATATTATGACGCAGACTCTGTGAACGCGGCACTTCTGCCTGAGATTGACGCAATGATAGATTTTACTTCTCAGCACAATTTCATAATGTCAACAAATTTTCACGGAGGAGCTCTTGTCGCGAATTACCTTTACGATATTGATTTCGGCGTACCGAATTATTCATACGCAGCATGTCCTGACGATCCCCATGTTACATGGCTTGCGTACAATTATTCCGTGAGGAACGCTCCGATGTTCAACGGTTCATTTACAGACGGAATTGTCAACGGATCGGTTTGGTACCAGATAACAGGCGGTATGCAGGACTGGAACTACAGATACCATAATGTGCTTGATCTGACTCTTGAGATAAGCAATACAAAATGGCCTTCTTATTCATATATACCCGGATTTTGGGCGGACAACAGAGAATCAATGTTCTGGTATATTTCAGCTGTTCACAAAGGGATATACGGTGTAGTAACAGATTCATCAACAGCGCTTCCTCTTGAAGCAGAGATCAGTATCTCCGGTATAGATAAAACATATTTCACGGATCTCGACCGCGGAGATTATTACAGGATATTAAAGCCCGGCACATATTCAATGACCGTTTCTGCTGCCGGATACATCCCCCAGACAATAGATAATATAGTTGTAACCGACAATACCGGAGCTTTCAAAGAAGCGACAGAGGTAAGTGTTCAGCTCGATAAAGACACAGGGATAAGCGATAATGATCAGATCCCTTCGGGTATTGAACTTGAACAGAATTATCCGAATCCGTTCAACCCCCGCACAAAGATAAGTTTTTCACTTGATCATAACGAAAAAATGAACCTCTCAATTTATGATATGAAGGGGGAACTGATCTTCGTACTAGCCGACAGGGAGTTCTCAAAAGGCAGGCATACGGTTGAATTCAATGCCCAAGACCTTTCATCCGGAATGTATTACTATTCACTTAAGAATGCGCTCGGAAAAGAGATCTCAAAGAAAATGTTGATATTAAAATAAAATATAAGGCAGATCCATGAGCAGAAAAGACATGTTGAAATTGGCAAAAGAACTGAACGGGTTCATTGACTCGTCCGTGACCGCGGCCCATTGCGCTTACGAGGCAGAAAAAAAGCTTCTTAAGAACGGATTTAAGAGGCTGTACGAAACAGATGAGTGGAAACTGAAAAAAGGCGATAAATTCTATGTTTTCAGACACGAATCGGCTTTAATAGCCGGAGTATGCGGGAAAAAAGAACCGAAAGTTTCCGGATTCAGGATCGTGGGTTCGCATACCGACTCGCCTGCGTTTAAACTTAAACCGAAAGCCGCATTCGTGAGAGAAGGATATATTCAGCTTTCAACGGAAGTTTACGGCGGTCCGATCTTCCCTAGCTGGCTCGATAGAGAGCTTTCATTGGCCGGGAAAGTGGTCGTAAAAAAGGGTAAAAGCTACGATATTATGCTGGTAGATCTGGAGAAACCTGTTCTGGTTATACCTCAGCTTGCAATTCATTACAACAGGGAAGTAAACGAAGCTTTTAAGCTGAATCCTCAGGAAAACATGGTGCCTGTGATGGCGCTGACGGATAAGCCTGTAAGCGATGAATATATCAGAGATATTATCGCGGCTAAATTGAAGATCAAGGCCGCAGATATTGTGAATTATGATCTTGAACTATATGCTTACCAGAAGGGCGAGATAATAGGATTTAACGAAGAATTTGTAATGAACAGGGGTCTTGACAACAAGACTATGGTTCACGCTTCTCTTCAGGCTCTGCTTGAAGCAAAACCGTCAGATTCGACAATGATAATTGCGCTTTATGATAACGAGGAAGTCGGTTCTTCCACGACAAACGGCGGAAAATCTTCTTTTACCGAGCATGTCCTTGAAAGGCTTACCGGATTCAAAAGGGAAGACTATGTAAGGGCGATCTCGCTGTCGTATTATATAAGCGCGGATGGAGCTCATGCTATTCATCCGAATTATGCAGGTAAATTTGACAGCCTCAATAAAGTATATCTCAACAAAGGCCCGGTCATCAAGATCAACGCCAACACAAGCTATGCTACAACTATCGAATCCTCTGCAGTTTTTGAAATGATCTGCAGGGATAAAAAGATACCGTATCAAAAATTCGTGAACAGGGCAGATATGCGCGGCGGCGGAACTATAGGCTCTATGATCTCGTCCAATCTAGGGATCAGAACGGTTGACGTGGGCAACACTATGCTTGCGATGCATTCTGCTAGGGAAACTGCCGGAGTGGAAGATCATTACTGGATGAAAGAAGCTATGAAAGGCTTTCTGGAATATTAATAAAAACGGGCAGAATTTTCTGCCCGTTTCATTTTAACGAAGCTTATTTGCCGTAATATACGAATGGAGCCCAGTAATAAGGTTTCTTGAGCTCGTCACCGTATTTGCCGGATATAAAATCCCTTTTAAGCTGAGACATAGCGAGGTCATATTTATGTCCGTTTTTTTCAGATGCAGCATAAAGCCCCGTCATGAACTTTGAAGTTGATTCGTCAGCGACCTGCCAGAGTGATACAGAAAGAGCATTAGCTCCTGCGAGCAGGAACGACTGTGTCAGTCCCACTACGCCCTCGCCGCCGTAAATCTTGCCGAGGCCTGTCTCGCAGGCTGACAAATTCACGAAGTCTGCTTTAATATCAAGTTCAGCTATTTCGGATGATCTTAAATAACCGTCATCGCCACCTGACGAAGTCTGCGAGAGTACAAGCGCTGACAGTTCCGGTATTTCCGGCACTACAAGTCCGTGTGTGGCAAAGTGTATCACTTTAAATTTACTGAGTGATCCGTTCTTAGAAAGATTCTTTATTTTTCCTTCTGTTACTTCGGCACCGGTAATGATCTCTGATGAACTTACTATTCCGTTCAGTTTTTTTACTTCCTCAAGAGTTCCCGGAAGGTTTTCCCACGATGCGAGGCCGAGAGACTGGTAGGCGCTTTCTGAATTTCCGCCTCTCGACAGGTTATCCAGAGTGTTCTTATAAAGCCTGTCAAGATCGTCCCCGGATTTTATCTCTGAACCGCCTGAACTTTTACCCTGATAAACAGCCCCGCCGAAAGCAAGAAGGGGTTTGGGGGGACTGTATTTTCTTGAAGCTATCAGATCCAAAACTCCCAGTGACTGAGCATATTTGATATTGAATTTTTCAGCCATATATCTTCCGTCAGGCATGATCAGGGTCTCGAAAGGAAGAAATCCCAGTATTCCGTCCGGTAATATGATAATCTCTGTTTTGCCGTTTGTAGTTCCGGTGATTCCGTCAAAGAGATAGTTGTACAGCTCTGAAGCAATGAACTTTCTTTCCTCAACCTCTTTTGCGGTCAGGGAAGGGTTTGTCAGAAGAATTCTGTAATAGTTTATTATCGTGTTGAATTCATCGATCGTGTTTCTGTTGCCTGATACTTCAGATCCGGTGCCGGAAATTTTAACTCCTCTCAGTCCCGAGACCTTTTGTTGTATCGCGTTCATCCCGCACTTGTCGCTAATTCTCTGCATTAAAGGTTCGATCGTTTCGCTGAAGTAGTTGATCTTTCCGGTCACTCCGTTCCCGTCCGCAGCCAAAACCGCGTGCGTTATGTTGTCAAGCCCGGCAAATGCCACTACAGCGGTATTGTTGTCAAGTCTTTTTCTGAAGTCATTTATATGAGCCTCTTTTGTCTGCCCGCCGGCTTTTGAGCTGATCTGTTCTTT
>DMTS01000135.1 GCA_003477045.1 Candidatus Delongbacteria bacterium | reverse complement strand
CCGTCGTTATCATAATCACCCCAATCGAACTTACCACTGTTTTGTGGTAGTCCGTGATTGATGATATCAACTAAATTATGACCACTGTCATTTTGATATAGCTTTGTCATTGCATCTGAGTATTGTGAGCCACCATCAGTACCTGTTATTAATAAATCTTGATATCCGTCATTGTTATAGTCTCCCCAGTTAGCGCAACTTCTTTCCATGGGAGTTAATTCCATCACTATATCTTGAGAAAAAGTACCAAAGAGAAAATAATTACAAATCATCAAAATTGATAATATTGAAATATGACTTTTCATTTTTGACTCCTATTTTTGATTTTTTACATTTCATTTTTTGATTGGATAGGTTTATTAATGATAGACTTTGTCAGGAAAATCCCGACAAAGAAATATTTCGGAGGTGANNGAGTAGAGTAGAGTAGAGTAGAGGTATATCTGACTTAGATAAAAAAATATTTTTGTCAAAAACATAGTCATTATTATTCCAACTTTTGCTAACCGATATTTTACTGATTTCAATATGTCACAAGTTTTCTTTTTTGTCAACAGCAAAATAAAATTATTAAACAGGCAATTTCATGTAAGATTTTACTTGCAAAAAACGAAATAATTTTCATTATTATAGGAGTTAAAAAAATCGGAGATGATTATAAAATGAAGGAACTTAATGATTTAAAAACAGGCTCAAATCTGTTTTTGGGGAATGGTATAAAGATTGGAAAAAATTGTGTTTTCGGTAATAATGTTGTTGTCCACGACGGAACTGTTATAGGTGATAATGTCAGAATAGATGATAATTCTGTGATCGGAAAATCCAAGCTTAAATCTCCAAACTCTGCGATGACTACAGATGAAGTTCCTCCGCCTGCAGTAATTGGTAACGGCGTTCTTATCGGTGCGGGAGTTGTGATATATGCCGGAGCTGAGATAGGCGAAAAAGTCCTTATAGCTGATCAGGCCGCTGTCCAGTTCAATGTCACAATAGGGGAGATGACTATTATCGGAAGGGGCGTGCTTGTAGAATCAAAATGCTCTATAGGTAAAAAGTGCAAAATAGAATCAAACACATATATTACAGCAATGTCGGTTATAGAAGATTACTGCTTTATAGCCCCGTGCGTAGCAACAAGCAACGATAACTATGCAGGCAGATCAAAAGAAAGATTCAAACATTTTAAAGGCGTTACGGTAAAAAGAGGCGGCAGGATCGGAGTACACGCCACAATACTACCCGGAATTACGATAGGAGAAGATGCTATGGTCGCAGCCGGAGCTTTAGTTACGAAAGATGTTCCTCCGGGTAAAATTTATGCGGGAGTACCTGCAAAGGAATTCGGAAATGTTCCTGAAGAACAGCTGTTAAAGAACAACTTATAAGAGGTATTTATGCCAAGAGAAAAAATAATGGATTCTTTTGCTGAAGGATATAAACTTCTCGGAGATTTTATTTCTGACGAGAATAATTTCGTTAAGATCGATATGATCGTAAAAAGTATTATCGGTGCTTTTGATTCAGGCAGAAAAGTGATCATCTGCGGAAATGGCGGTTCGATGACGGACGCTATGCATTTTGCGGAAGAACTGACAGGCAGATTCAGAACCGACAGAAAACCACTGCCCGCAATCTCATTGTCGGATCCTTCGCACATCACATGCGTGGCGAACGATTACGGATTTGAGGAGATCTTCTCGAGAGGCGTGGAATCTTTAGGTCAGAAAGGCGATGTATTTATCGGTCTTTCTACAAGCGGAAATTCTCCGAACATTATTAACGCGGTAGAAAAAGCCCGTGAGCGCAGGCTGATAACAGTACTTCTACTCGGGAAGGACGGCGGAAAGTTGAAAGGTAAAGCCGATCATGAGATCATAATTAATGGATCAACGAGCGACAGAATACAGGAAATTCACATGTTCATTCTTCATACAATAGTTGAAGGGATTGAAAGAGTGATGTTCCCGGAAAATTATTAAAAAAATCTTTAATTATTTATATTTTTTAGGCTTCTTGCGGTCAGGCATTTCCATCGTTCTGTTATTGGACAATTCAACATTCAATGGGCGTCCTTTAAATTCTGCCATCTCAAAAGCCTTTAGCGTCTGATTTTCATAACTGCTTTCGATCTCAAAGAAAGAGAAATTCTTCATAACATCAACCTTGCCGATCTCAACGCTTCTGTCTTTAATTCGTGAAGCGATCAATTTTATCATATTCGGCTTATCCATGCTGTCGCGGGAACCGATATTGATAAAAAATCTCGAGAAATCTCCGTTCCTTGTTGGTTTAACGAAGCCTCTATCCTGATTCTTGTCAAAATTTCTATCCTGACCTCTGTCCCTTTCTCGCTCGTTCCTGCGGGTATCAAGGCTGATATTAAGATCGGGAGCATCTTTATAATAAACGAGGAACTGGTTAAACTCAACTGATATGAAATGCTGAATTAATTCATCTCTCGAAAGATCCGAGAGTTTATCATATATATAAGGAAGGAATCTTTCGATCTGGACTTTGTTGACCTCAATGTTTACAACTTTGTCCACAAGATTAAAAAGCTGTTTTTCGCAGATGCTTATTCCGTCGGGCACTTTTTTCTGTTCAAATCTGATCTTTGAGCGGTTCTCTATCATTTTAAGCTGAAACTTTTCTTTAGAATGTATGATCGAGATAGCAATACCGCTTTTCCCCGCTCTGCCTGTTCTTCCGCTCCTGTGAAGATATATATCAGGATCGTCAGGCAGGTTATAGTTTATTATGTGGGTTAGGCTGCTCACATCAAGTCCTCTCGCCGCTACATCTGTCGCAACAAGAAGCTGAAGATGCTGGGTTCTGAATCTGTTCATGACCTGATCTCTCTGATATTGCGACAGGTTGCCGTGAAGAGCATCGGCGTTATATCCGTCACCGATCAGTTTGTCGGCTACATCCTGAGTTTCCTCTCTGGTTCGGCAGAATACTATACCGTAGATGTCCGGATTTACATCCGCTATTCTTTTAAGAGCTGTATATCTGTCTTTAGCCTGAACCAAATAATAGTGATGTTGAACATTTTCAGCTGCTGTATTTTTCTGTCCTGCTGAAATTTCATCGGGATCTTTCATATAATGTTTTGCTATCTGCGCAATTTCTCTCGGCATAGTAGCGGAGAAAAGAAGCGTCTGTCTGTCTGAAGTTACTGCCGATAATATTTCGTCAAGATCTTCTTTGAATCCCATGTTAAGCATTTCGTCTGCTTCATCGAGAACGAGCCACGATATTGAATCAATTTTAAGTTTTTTCTTGTGTATTAGGTCCAGGACTCTTCCGGGAGTTCCGACAACGATATGAACTCCTTTGTCCAGAGCTCTGATCTGGTTTTCCATGCTTGATCCGCCGTAGATAGCGGTAGTTTTCACTTTCGGTAAATATTTCGAGAATGAATTAAAATCTTTTGTGATCTGCATGCATAATTCTCTTGTCGGGCAAAGTATCAGAGCCTGAGTTTTCTGTACATTAAGATCTATCTGCTGAATTATAGGCAGACCGAATGCGGCTGTTTTCCCTGTTCCTGTCTGTGCGAGTCCGATCAGATCTTTTCTTGTGTTCAGGAGATGTGCTATCGTTTTATCCTGAATAGGCGTAGGTTTAACAAATCCCATTTCCGAAATGGCTTGAAGTATCTCGCTGTTAAGTCCTGCCTCTTTGAATTCTTTCATTTTTTCCTTTTATTTTGTTCTGTTCTGTCTTTTCCGTTCGTTAATATCCAGAAATCGTTTTCTTAAACGGATGTTGGACGGTGTGATCTCGATGAGTTCATCTTCTTCAATATATTCAAGTGCTTGTTCAAGCGTCATTTTCCTGGGCGGTGACAGTTTTATCGCGTCATCGGATCCTGAAGCTCTGACATTGGACATTTTTTTATTTTTATTTACATTGACAACCAGATCGTCCTCTTTTGAGTGTTCACCAATGATCATGCCTGCATAAACCTCAATTCCCGGCTCAATGAGCATTTCGCCTCTATCCTGAAGGTTCCACAAAGCGTAAGCTACGGATGTGCCCTGTTCCATTGATATCAGAACCCCTCTGGTTCTTTTAGGTATGTCACCCTTATAGTATTCATATTCGTAGAATGAATGGTTAAGTATCCCGGTACCTCTTGTCTCAGTCATAAACTCATTTCTGAATCCTATAAGGCCTCTTGCAGGAACTTTAAATTCAAGCCTTGTATATCCGTCGCTACCCTGAATAAGGTTCAAAAGCTCGCCTTTTCGTATGCCCAGCTTTTCGATAACCACACCTGTGTAATCATCTCCGACGTCTATCACTGCAAGTTCGATAGGTTCTGTTTTTCTGCCGTCAATTTCTCTGTATATCACCTTGGGTTTGGAAACTGCGAACTCATACCCCTCTCTTCGCATATTTTCAATAAGAATGCCGAGCTGAAGCTCACCTCTTCCGTTCACGACGAACTGATCAGGCAGATCAGTTTTTTGAATCCTTATGCTGATATTTGTCTGAAGCTCTTTTTCGAGCCTGTCCCAGATGTTTCTTGATGTGACCCACCTTCCCTCAAGACCCGCAAAAGGCGAGTCGTTTACCATAAAAGTCATTGCCAGCGTAGGTTCATCCACATTTATAAGAGGAAGCGGTTCCTGATGTTCTCTGTCACATACAGTTTCTCCGACATCGATAAGAGCGAGACCTGCGATAGACACTATATCCCCCGCATTAGCGACTTTCGTTTCCACCTTTTTAAGACCGTCATATATAAAAAGTTTCGCTATTCTGTATAATACACGTTCGCCGCCCCTTTTCAAAAGCACCACCTCGTCTCCAAGCTTAGCTTTGCCTCTATGGATCTTGCCTGTACCGATCTTTCCGAGATAATTATCATACTCGATAGCTGAAACAAGGAACTGAAAAGGACCCTCTTTATCTCCGTCAGGCTCTTTGACATATTCGATTATCGTGTCAAGAAGAGGAATAAGGTCTTCATTGGTATCTTCCA
>DMTS01000054.1 GCA_003477045.1 Candidatus Delongbacteria bacterium | reverse complement strand
GCTCTGCAGGATCAAAAGATTAATAGGAAAGGAGAAAGACATGACAAAAACATATTCCGGGTTTTTCGCATCGCTGACGGTTTTGACGATCATCACGGTCATAACCGGATGCACATTATTTGCTTCAGACCCAAAAGATGATGAAAAAATTAAAGAGGAAAAATCAGAGAAAATCATTATCATAAAAAACACATCTGACGGCGGAAATGATGATGAAAAAAAGCTTCAGTGGGTAATTGATTCAAAGCAGTTAAATCTCGATGAAGTCCAAAAACAGCTTGAATCTGCTCTGAAAGAGCTTGAGAATCTGAAAGGTGATCAAAAGATTAAGATCGAAGAGAAAGTCAAAGCCGCGCTAAAACAGCTTAAGGAGCATACTTTAAAACTTGATTCAGATCTGAAAAAGATCAAAATTATCAGCGGCGGCGGTGACGATGTAATGATATTTACAGGCAAAGATTCATCGAAAGCTGACATAAAAGAATGTAAAGAGATCAAAATAATCGTTAAAGACGGTGATGACGATGACGTCAATATTATTAAGAAGTTCGATAAAGGCGAATCAACGATCGAACTAGATGATCTCTGGAAAAATCTAATTGCTGACGGACTTTTTAAGGAAAAATCGGATAACCTTAAGATCGAGATCGAAAATGACGAGATCGAGATCAACGGGGTCGAGATCCCGGGCAAACTTTTGGAGAAATATAAAAAACTACTTGATGTAAAATAGCGTATGATGTTTGAATTTAAGGCCCGTAAAACGGGCCTTTTTTATTTTTTATCGTTAACTTTATAATCCCCGACTATTACACCGCTGACAGCCCAGTAATTTCCGTCTTCTTTTCCGATATCTATAGCGATCTTCATGACATGTTTTCCCGACTTTATCTTTTCAAGCGGTATTAAGAACGGGGGAGTGACGGCTCCCGGGCACCAGTTCGATCTGCTGAGATCTGAGGATGAAAGCCCGTTTGAAAAATTACCGGACGCAGGATTAGACATTCTGTAGGTCGAGCAGTCTGTTCTCCACGGAACATGGCTGAATATCGTCTGTCCGTCAATTATTACCTGATTCATTTTCGGATTGAATTCATCTCCGCCGCCCCAGCCTCCGTGACCTGTA
Source organism: Candidatus Delongbacteria bacterium (assembly GCA_003477045.1). Taxonomy (GTDB): domain Bacteria; phylum UBA4055; class UBA4055; order UBA4055; family UBA4055; genus UBA12480. Next base: position 2,780 of record DMTS01000054.1, on the reverse strand, counting down.
GTCGTAAAAAGCAGATAAGGTTTTTCTATATCTGCCGGCAGGTCGAATTCAACGGTCAGTGAATCCTGCTGGAACATTTTGCTGTGATTTCCGCTTCCGTCAATGCAGTTGGCAGTGTTGAACAACGGGTAGATCCATCTGTCGCCTTCATAGAACTCTTCAGGCGGATAATAATTCAGTTCGAGGCTTGCCTTATGCCCGCCTTTATCGTAATTCCCGATGGACATTCCTATCCAGATCTCTTCCTGATCAGCAGGTATCAGAGATGTAACATCCTGCACATAAATCACTGAATCGTTCCAGTTATAATTATTTATCTGAACTTTATCGTTGAAATGACCGACTCCGAAAGATGATATGAAGCGCATTAATTCTACAGGCGGAATATAATTTTCAGTGCGTACTACACCTTTAATTTTTTCACCGCTTTTGCATAAATATTCAGGCAGTCCTTCCGCGCCGTTCTTCAAAGCCTGAAGAAGCACTGCCTCATTTTCTTTCGGAAGCATAAACACAGTTCCTGTTCTGTCGTAGGCATCGCCGTTCGACCAGGCCGTTACTTTTATGAAAACATTTCCGGCTATGCTGATCTTTGGAAGTTTTACTTTCTTCAATATTACATTACCGCGGCTGAATCTGTAAACCTGTTCCGCAGCAAAATCACCGGGATTTACGATCGAATCCTGCCAGTTGATCTGCTGTCTGTCAAATACCTGAACTGAAGTATAGCGGGATTTTATCGTCATCTCCTCATACTCGGCGGGTGTAACTTCCTTCGCTTTATCGATCGGATAATCGAACATTTTCGCTTTTTTATTTTCTTTTATGGATTTTGCTTTGAACCGGACACTCCCGTTTACAGCCAGCTTTAGTACAAGGCTGTTCTCCGGAAAGTAGCTTAGCGCAGGAGAACCTTTGGCTGTGGTATCTTCAGTAAACCAGACTTCGATCTTGTTCGAGAATGAAGAATAAACCGCTTTCTTACATTTGTATTTTAATATCTTCTCAGTTTCCTTCTCAAAAGATACAGGAACGGGAAGTTTTTCAAACGGTGTCAGCAGCTTATATTTTTCAGTTCCTGCATTCAGCATTTCCACTGTATTCTTTGTATTGAAATCTATAAAGTACTGCTCTTTTGAATCTCCGGTTTTAATCACCGAGGCTATTCCTTCATAATAAACATAGACAGTACTGTCGTTCTCGATAACTTTACCGTCGTCGTATTTTTCATATACCACAGAGATTGTTTTAGCCTGAAGTGAAAATAAAACAGGCAGTATTATGCTTGCCAGAATAAAATAATGTATTTTGCCAAAATTCATGATCAGATCCTTTTTTTGTTTAAATTCTGAGGGTAGCTGCGATCCTGAGCGGATTATTTAAAAGTTCAAGCGCATCAATTATGTTTGTGCAGACTATGTCGGCACTGAAAACCGTATTCGAGCAGGCACCTTCTTTCTGGATCAGGGCTATTCCGAGCGTGGAGTTTTTTAGCATCTTTGCATCATTTGCGCCGTTCCCTACAGCTATGACAGTATCTTTTCTAAGCGAGTGAATAAATTCATTTTTTTGCTGTGTCTGATCTTGACCGCCGATCACAACAAGTTCGCATTTAACATTTTTCAGATTTTCAGCGGCTTTACCGAAAGTGTCTGCTGTAATAACATGGATCTTGATCTTTTCTGAAAGATCATTGAGCATCTCTCCGGCACCCGGAATCAGGTTTCCGTCAATTGCGAGAGTTCCGTTGTAATCAAGAACGAGGTGCTCTGCATGTATTGTTTTTACTCCGGGGATTTCTATTATAATCATTTTGTGCTCCTAGAATCTAAGCGACAGGCAGCTTAATCCGCCGTCGAGTTTTCTGAATTCAGAAGTATCGACTTCGATTATTTTATAGCCGAGTACTTCGATCTTCTTTTTAGTACCCGGATAGCCTTTGGGAACAAACACAGTTCCGTTTATCCATAGGGAATTGGCTGAATAGGCTTCATCCGGATCAATAACGATCCTGTTGAATTTTTCAAACTCGGGATAGTTTACAAACTCACCTGCTATAAGCAGATTATTGTTCTCCAGATACGAAAGCCCGGTCTTCAGATGAAGCATCTCTTTCATTTTGACTTTCGAGCCTGTCATTTTATACTTTTCAAGTATCTTAATAAATTGATCTGCACCTTCAGGATTCGTTCTATCGGACAAGCCTATGTAATAATGATCTCCGACCATCATAATATCGCCTCCGTCAAGCGTGCCGGGAGNNTAGTGATTTTCTCAATGTTATAGTAATATCCTGAAAGTACATACTGAATACCGGCCGTTTCGCCATTTCTTGCAGGCGCACCGGGATTCGTGATAATAGCGCAGTGCGGTGTGCACACGGATATATCTTCTATAAATGTCGAATCGGGAAATCTGTTGTCAGCTTCAAGAACTCTTACTTTGAGCCCGCAGCTTTCAAGAGCCTGAATATATTGATCGTGCTGTTTCAATGCATTCTTATGATCAGGTTTTCCAAGGCTTGCTTTTGTGATGCCGTTAACCATTTCCGGGCACGGTCTTTTCACGATCGCATTTTTAAATTGTCTTTGCATAATTTAATCCTTTATTTATTGCAGATGCTTTTTATTTCTTCAAGAAGTTTATTTTGTCTGGTTGGAGTCAGCCTTAAAAAATCAAGACTTTCAATATTATTAAGGATCTGGCTGCATACTACAATATTCTTCTCAAAAAGCAGCTGCAACTGTGCTTTAGTGAGCGTTTGGAGCACGGTTATCGGA
>DMTS01000215.1 GCA_003477045.1 Candidatus Delongbacteria bacterium | reverse complement strand
AATCCGATATGGAATTATTGGGCAGGCTGGAGAAATATTAAATAAGTAATGCCGGAGAAGTGAATTATGAGTAAAAATGAGATAGCGGAGTTTGACGAGAATATTATCAGGGACAGGATTTATTCTATCCGGGGATTTCAGGTGATGCTGGATCGGGATTTGGCGGAATTGTATGGGGTGGAAACTAAAGTGCTCAATCAGGCAGTAAAGAGAAATAAGGAAAGATTTCCGGAGAGTTTTTGTTTTCAAATTCTTCTAAAAGAGTATGAAATCCTCTTATTTAGCTCAGATAATAAAGAAAAGGAAAGTTTAATATCGAGGTCACAAATTGTGACCTCGATATTGGCAAAGAGGAATTTAGGCGCAATGAAGAAAGGCGGCAGAACCTACCTTCCGTACGCTTTCACAGAACAGGGAGTGGCTATGTTGGCTGGAGTGTTGAAAAGTGAAATTGCAGTGAGTATAAGCATTAAAATAATAGAAACGTTCGTTGCGATGCGAAAGTTTATACAAAATAATGCCGAAGTATTTATGAGGTTGAATAATCTTGAAATAAGACAGATCGAAACAAATTTTAAATTGATTGATAACGAACAAAAGTTTGAAAAAGTGTTCTCGCTGTTGGAAAGTAAAGATACACTTCCCATACAGGGAATCTTTTATGAAAATCAGGTATTCGATGCGTATAAATTTGTGTCGGACTTGTTCAGAAGTGCGAAAGAGTCAATTCTGATCATAGATAATTTTATTGATGATTCTGTGCTGGTTCATCTGACAAAGGTTACAAAAGGTGTTAAAGTAAAAATTCTTAATAAGTCTGTTTCAGATCAGCTTGCACTGGATGTTAAGAAGTTCAATTCTCAATATTTCCCGATAGAGATTATAGCTTTCACACACGCACATGATAGATTCATTATCATAGATAATAAAGATGTCTATCATCTCGGAGCTTCTCTGAAAGATTTAGGTAAAAAGTGGTTCGCTTTTTCAAAGATTGACAAATCGGACATGGAGTTATTGGGAAAATTAGAGAAATATTGAAAACATGATGATTTATAGCTAAAAGGGCTGAAACCGGCTTTTTCGGGGGTTGCAACCCTTATACTCTTTCGCGCAGCTACAAAATAAGCTCAATATATCGCTTGCTTTTGGGTTTTATCGCAGTTAAATTGCTTTTGTTAACCGCAGAATAAAAGAAAGAATGTAAAGGAGAACGGATCATGAAGAATGAAGATAAAGAAATGATACCGAGAGTTAAGATAGTTACAATAGATAAAGAATTTGATTCTGTTGTAAAAAGGTACTTAAACGAATCGGTACAAAGGAATTCGGAAAATTTCGCTCAAGTCATAATGAACGGTATTGTTGCCAATGAAGAGTATGAAGAGAACGGCAGGCTGACGGATATGCTGATTGTGTGTTGCGGCCGGGTGAGTGACAAGAAGAGGTTAATGGTCGATGAAATGCTGAAAAGAGCTTCAAAGAACGGCTCTCCTTCCTTCACATCAGTGTTGATTACGACCGTAAGCGTAAAGGATGAAGATTTTATTAATGCAGATATGGTAATTCATTTCGATGAAACGGACGAAACGGAAGTCAAAGTGGTCAGGTGCTTGCAGTTACTGGTGGAGATAAGCACAAAGTATGGAATGGGGCCGGTTGATTTTGGCGATCTGAGGACTTTATTCAGCCTTAGTAATACAGGATATTTTGTCTGTGCCGAGAGTAAATACTCAAAAGGTGAAATCGAGAAGACTGTTAAGAAAGTGTTTCATGCTACCGCATTGAGTGAACAGGATAATTCTGTCAAGGGTTTCATTATGCTTTTCGCAATACCTGATGTAAACGAGATCTATACGGAGCTCGGAATGGGTCTTGGATCGGCAGAGATCTTTATGAATGAAGACTGCAAAATGCTGTTCAATACTGTTACCTCGTACGGGGATAATATTGAGTTCTCGCTTCTTATATTGTATTAAAGACATGTAAATAATTTTATAAAATACTGAAAATATATATCTGAGGTTCACTAGATGACACTCAAGTCTTTTATATTACCTAAAAAGTAATTGTAAAGGAGCGGAAAGTGAAGACCGGAAAGATAGAAGTGCAGGGAAGAGAGATCACACTGATGAGTGTTGGAAATGAGGATTTCATTTCATTGACGGATATTGCAAGGTACAAAGATCCAGACAGAACCGATTATATTATTCAAAATTGGCTTAGAAACAGAACAACAATTGAATTTCTGGGGATATGGGAAAAATTAAACAACCCCGATTTTAAACCCATCGAATTCGATGGGTTTAGAAATCAAGCAGGTCTTAATAGCTTTGTTCTGACTTCAAAGCAGTGGGTAGAAAAAACTGGTGCAATAGGTATTGCATCGAAATCAGGCAGGTATGGTGGAACTTACGCACATAAAGATATCGCTTTTGAATTTGCTACATGGATATCTGTTGAATTCAAACTTTATCTTATTAAAGAATTTCAGCGTCTCAAGGAAGATGAAAACACGATACTTAAGCTTGAATGGAATCTTCAGCGTATTATTTCAAAGATCAACTACCGCATACACACAGATGCTGTAAAAGAAAAGTTAATTCCGCCAGAATTGTCAAAAGAACAAATAAACTATGTTTACGCAAGTGAAGCTGATCTGCTAAATGCTGCCTTATTTGGAATGACTGCGCATGAATGGAGAAAGAAGAATCCAGATCGTGAGGGAAATATTCGTGATCATGCAGAGTTGATCCAGCTTGTAGTTCTGTCGAACCTTGAAAGCATAAACTCAGTATTT
>DMTS01000160.1 GCA_003477045.1 Candidatus Delongbacteria bacterium | reverse complement strand
AAGTAAAAGATACCGGAGGTTAAAGTGAATATCCGATCGTTAATATGTGCGCTGTTTATTGTATCAGTCTCCTTGTTCGGAGCGTATTTCAGTGATCTTGAAACAACGGTTTACCAGCCTGACGGAACCAAATTAAATCTTTTCTCTTCAGGCGATGAATTCTACAATTATCTGCATGATGCCGACGGCTATAAGATAGTTCAGGGAGCAGACAGGTATTACTATTATGCGGAAATGGTGAACGGCAAATTTAAGCCAACTTCATACAAGGCCGGAGAAGTATCGGCAAAGAGTATTACGGCGCTGGATAAAAATATTAACATTTCGGCAGAGGAATATAAGCAGAGAGTTGACAAATTTAACGAGAAAGCTGATAAGGGTACCAAAGCGCCTTCGGCAGGGTCAATGAACAATATTACGATCTATATAAAATTTACGGATCAGGAAGAGTTCGAAGAACCGCGGTCGTTTTTTGACCAGAGGTTTAACGGGACGGGAACAGGCGTAGAATCACTGAAAAATTATTTTCTTGAGACAAGTTATAATCAGTTCACGATAAACACTACGCACTACCCTGTATGTGATGACAGTATATCGTTTTCTTATACAGCACCTAAACCGAGATATTATTATGTGCCTTATGACCCTGTGCTCAATCCCAGAGGATATACAAGCCAGGCTGATGCTGAGCACGAACTACTTAAAGGGGCAATAGAAGCTGTAGCAAGTCAGATTCCGACAAGTATTAATCTGGATGTGAACATGGACGGCGATGTTGACAACATCTGTTTTGTGATCAGAGGGCCTCATACCGCGTGGGCGGAACTGCTATGGGCTCACAAATGGGCACTTTACAGTTACAATGTTATGATCAACGGAAAGTATGTTTGGACTTACACTTTGCAGCCGGAAAACCAAAATTCTGTCAGAACCTTATCGCACGAGATGTTCCACGCAGTCGGAGCTCCCGACCTTTATCATTATAATTTCGACGGCATGTCTCCCGCTGGTCCGTGGGATATTATGGAATCAGGTTTCGGGCACATGTCGGCCTACATGAAATATTATTACGGGTACTGGATTACCTCGATACCGCAGATCACTACGAGCGGAGAGTACACGCTTAATCCTTTAACATCTTCAACCAACAACTGCTTTAAGATAAAACCCGATCCGTACAGCAATGATTTTTATGTGGTTGAATACCGCAAGAGGGTGGAAAATACTTTTGAGAAAGACCTTCCGGGAAACGGACTGATCGTTTCAAAAGTAAATGAAATGTACCAGGGTGACGGAAATGCCTCAGGCCCTCCGGATGAACTGTTCATATTCAGAGAAGGCGGTTCTTTGACAACTAACGGAAACACCTGTAACGCATTTCTTTCTGCCGATGTGGAAAGGACGGAGATAAACGATTTTACCGATCCTGCGGCTTACAACAGCAGCGGTTCGGAATCAGGATTGAACATCTATAATATAAGCTCAGGCGGAGAAACGATAAGTTTTTATGTGGATCTTACCGGAACTCAGTACCCGCCGCTGTGCAAGTTTTCCAAGTATAAGAACGGTGCATATATCCCGTACGGAGATGTAAGTTTCGACGCGGACGCTTCCGCATTGAGCGGAGAATTGGATAAAGTTGAATTTTATGTCAACGGCGAGCTTGCATTTACTGACGACACCGCGCCGTATTCTTATACAAAAAGTTTCAGCCAGACTGACCTTGGACAGTATAAAATCAAAGCGACCGCATACAGCGGAGACCTGACTTCATCGGACGAAATAAGCGTTAAGATCTATGATCAGGAAGTACCGAACTGGTTCTATTACTATTCTGACGAACCTTATTACGGTCTGTTCAACAGAGGCACGATCGAACTTGGTATAGCCGCTGTCTATGATCTGGGAGAAACGGAGTTTTACGCCAATAAAATATCGGTCAATCTGGAGCAGGATCCATATGGTTTCAACGATGTGCCCGGAGAATTTGACTGCGGCATATACCGTTTTCAGGATGGGCAGATAACAACTGAACTGCTGGCTGATCTCGGCACTCACATTTCGCCGATGGATGGAAGGTTCGAAAAAACTGTCACTTCAAACGATAAATTTTCAGGTCAGATAGCTCTGGTAATGAACATCGGGTACTATCAGTATATCAAATACGACATGAACGGAATACCAGACAATTATTATATCATTGAGACCGACCGTCCCTGGACAGGCGTAGTGGCAAGAGGCGTTACCGGCGCATTGGATATGGCTGTGATGCTCTCTAAACATCCAACCTCAATAGAGGAAAACGCAACTCCTTCAGCTACCGAGCTATTCCAGAACTACCCGAACCCGTTCAATCCTGATACAGAGATCAGCTATTCTTTAAAGAACGAAGGACTTGTAACATTATCGGTTTTCAACACGAAAGGCGAGCTTGTCAGTTCCCTTGTCAACGAAAAGAGAAAGGCTGGAAATCATTCGGTGAATTTCAACGGAGAAGGCTTGAATTCGGGGATTTATTTCTACAGATTAAGTGTTGATAATAAGATTTTAGCCAGTAAAAAAATGATGATGTTAAAATAGTGACATTTGGCATTTTGTAATAAAAGACGGTATAAATCGTTATCCTTTATTTTCGGTATTTTTAAAGTAAGTTATTGGAAATAATTTACATATTTCAAGTAACAAATATATTTGACTTAGATTATTAAATATATTATATATATTACCCCGTTAAATTAACTTAAAAGTGGTGGTAAAAAATGAAGAAAATAGTTATAGTAAGCCCTTACAGATCAGGCGTCGGTTCTTTCGGCGGATCGCTTTCCTCTTTACCCGCAGTTGAAATTGGCGCAAAAATTGTTAAGGGCGTTATAGAAAGATCAGGCATGAAAGCTACTGAAATTCAGGAAGTTTATCTCGGTAACGTGCTTCAGGCCGGTAACGGTCAGAATCCGGCAAGACAGGCGGCTATAAAAGCGGGCATCCCTGTTGAAGTTCCGGCTTCTACGGTTAATACAGTTTGCGGCTCAGGTCTTCACGCAGTTGGTCTGGCATTCAGTTCGATCATTTCAGGACATTGCGATGTTGCTTTAGCAGGCGGGATGGAAAGTATGTCCAATGCGCCGTATTATCTTAAAGGCGCAAGAACGGGATACAGAATGGGTAACGGGGAAGTAATCGACGCAATGGTGTATGACGGACTGACCTGTCCTATTAATAACTATCACATGGGAATTACAGCAGAAAACGTAGCTAAAGAATTTAATATATCAAGATCGGAGCAGGATGAATTGGCAGTCAAAAGCCAGCAGAAAGCCGGTAAGGCAAGAATTGAAGGTAAATTCGACAGCGAGATCATTCCGATCACGATAAAGATGAAAAAGGAAGAGATCGTTTTCGCGAACGACGAATACATCAGAGAAGGCACAACTGTGGAGAAGCTTGGTCAGCTCAAACCTGCTTTCAAACCGGACGGCTCGGTTACTGCGGGTAACGCTTCAGGGATAAATGACGGCGCTGCAGCTATGATCGTCATATCAGAAGATAAAGCGAAAGATCTGGGATTAACGCCTTTCGCTTATATTAAAGGGTTTTCACTTGTCGGATTAAGACCGGACATTATGGGAATGGGACCGCTTTTCGCGGTAAGAAAGCTGCTGAAGGATCAGAATATGGGCATTGGAGATATTGATCTGTTCGAGCTAAATGAGGCTTTCGCTGCGCAGGCCGCGGCAGTCACTAGAGAACTAGGAATTCCGTCAGACAAAATAAATGTCAACGGCGGAGCTATAGCGATAGGACATCCAATCGGTGCTTCAGGTGCAAGAATCCTTGTGACCCTTCTTCACGAGCTGAAAAAACAGAAAAAAAGATACGGCATAGCATCACTCTGCATCGGGACAGGGATGGGAATAGCAATGCTTGTAGAAAACACTGAATTATAAAATTTAAAATATCACGGAGTACAGCTATGAAAGAAGCACCACACCTCAATTTGACAAAAAGCATGGCCGAATTTGAAATGGCTCAGGGCTTTACGCCGGGAGGAGTTCTCGGAATCAGAAGACCATACAATTTCGTCGAAGGCGAGTATCCGATCTATTTTGAAAAAGGAAAAGGATGCAGGGTTCAGGATATTGACGGTAACGAATATGTCGACTATCTTTGCGCTTACGGCCCGATCATTCTGGGTTACAGGGAAGAGGAAGTTGACGAAGCTGCGATAAAGCAGATCCGTGATTACGGAAACTGTTTCTCACTTACTCAACCGCTTCAGAATGTTCTGGCAAAAAAATTAAGAGAACTTATTCCGTGTGCTGAAATGACCGTTTTTGTAAAAACAGGCTCAGACGCCACAACATTGGCCGTAAGGGTCGCAAGAGGTTATACGAACAGGCTGAAAGTTATCAGATGCGGATATCACGGCTGGGATGACTGGTGCGTGGAAGTAAAGGGCGGAGTCCCGAAAAAATTATATGAAGATACACTCGAATTTCATTATAACGACCTGGATGAACTTGAAGCTCTGATGAAAGAGCACGGCAGTGATACTGCGGCTATCATTGTAACTCCTTTCGGACATCCTCTCGGAGAGCAGCTTCAGGAACCTAAACCGGGATTCCTTGAAGGCGTAAGAGCTTTGGCTGACAAATATGGTTCAGTTCTTATTTTTGACGAGATCAGAACAGGATTCAGGCTTTCATTAGGCGGAGCTCAGAAACTTTACGGAGTCACTCCCGATTTAAGCACATTTGGAAAAGCTCTTGCCAACGGTTATGCATTAAGCGCGGTCGTAGGCAAAACCGAATTCATGTCCAAGATAAAGAAAGAAGTATTCGTATCATCAACATTCTTCCCGAACACGATACCGATGGCTGCAGCGTTGAAAACCCTTGAGATAATGGAAAGGGACGATGTGCTGGGCAAACTCTGGAAAAAAGGCGAGAAATTCAACGCGGATCTGAAAAAGGTCTGCGAAGCTGCTGATATGGGCGTAGAATTATCCGGAATACCCGTTATGCAGTTCATAACTTTTGAAAAAGATGTTTATAAAAAATATAAAGCGAGAAGAACTGATTTCTTTGCACAGCTTATCAGAAGAGGCGTATTCATGCAGCCTTTCCATCACGGATATATCTGTCACAGGCACACCGAAGCGGACCTGAAACATACAGTTGATATGGTAGCTGAATCGCTTGATTTCGTAAAGCATAAAAATTACTAGATACAGGGAGTCGCAATATGGAAAAACTGATTATTACTGCGGCGATATGCGGCGCGGAAGTTACGAAAGAGCGTAACCC
>DMTS01000188.1 GCA_003477045.1 Candidatus Delongbacteria bacterium | reverse complement strand
AAAGGAAGTCGGGAAAGGAACGGGACAGGGATTAGCGATCGCACACAAAACCGTTGTCGAAAAACACGGCGGGAAAATATGGTTCGAGACAGAATTGAATAAAGGAACGACATTTTTTGTGGAGGTTCCGGTATGATCTTTTTACAATTGACCTATAATTTATCTCTCCTGATAGCTCTAAGCGTTCTTATCAGCTTTGTAGTTCAGAAAAGAAAACTTTCAAAAAATCAGAAAGATATTATTTTCGGATTATTATTCGGTTTTGTGGCAATGACAGGAATGCTCTTTCCCGTTAATTTCGCGCCGGGAGTGATATTTGACGGCAGGACGGTAGTTATAAGTCTTTGCGCTTTATTTTTCGGCCCCGTTTCCGTTACCATTGCCGCTGCCGGAGCTTTCATTCTAAGAGCATCACAAGGAGGCGTAGGTGTTATACCCGGAGTTCTGAATATTATTACTCCGGCCGTGATAGGATTGATATTCAATTATATGATAATCAGGAAAAACAAATTTGTCCGGATCCGTGAATTGCTGATTATGGGGCTGATCGTTCACATAGCGATGCTGTTGTTGATGTTCCTTCTTCCTTCAAATATAGTCATGAAGGTGATCCAAAGTATAGGTCTGCCTGTAATTTCAATTTACCCTTTAGCTACAATTCTGATAGGAAAGATAATCTCTGATAATCTTGAGAGAAACAAGTTTATATTGAATTTAAAAGAAAGCGAGGAAAAATATCGCCTGCTGATAGAAAACAGCAACGATATTATTTATACATTATCTAAAGATGGAATTTTTACTTTTGTTTCACCTGCATGGACATTACTTCTAGGGCATCCTGTTAAAGATGTGTTAAACAGATCTTTTCAGCCTTTCGTGCACCCTGACGATCTGCCCACTTGTCTTACATTTCTGCAGAAAATGTTTACTGATGAAAGCTCAGAAAACATAATAGATTATAGAGTTTTCCATTTAAACGGAACTATCCATTGGCATTCGACAAGAGCTGTAGCTTTGAGGGACAGCGAGTGTAAAATTACAGGGTTTCTCGGAATCGCAAGAGATATTACAGATCTAAAAAGAACTCAAAACGATATAAATGAAAGCGAAAAGAAATTTCGCTCATTATACGACAATTCACCTTTGCCGTTCCAATCTCTGAATGAAAATGGGATTTTCCTTGATGTTAATCCTGCATGGTTGAGGAATCTTGGATACAAAAAGGAAGAAGTTGTAGGAGAAAGCTTCGATAACTTCATAGATCCAGAAAGTTTAAAAATTTTCCAAAAATGTTTTCCTGAGTTTATAAAAAATGGTTCCGTCAGCAATGTTAAGTTAAAAATGAAAAAGTATGACGGAAAGTATATAGATGTATCTTATGATGGATTAATCGGCAGGGATAACAGAAATAAGATTCAGACTTATTGTGTTTTTAAAGATATTACAGGAATAGAGAAAGCGGAGTCTAATCTTGCATTGAAAGTCAGAGAACTTGAAGATATAAACAGAACGATGATCGGCAGAGAATTGAAAATGATCGAATTAAAAGAAGAAATCAACTCTCTTCTAAAAGAACTCGGGAGAACAGAAAAATATGATATCTGAACTTAGTAAAGGTCACAATCTGCTTAAGTACATTATTGAGCATTCTAACGGAGGAGTTGCCGTGCACGACAAAGATCTAAATTACATCTATGTCAGCAGGCATTATCTGGAACAATATAAAGTCCAAGATAAAAATGTAATCGGAAAACATCACTACGATGTTTTTCCCGATTTGCCTCAAAAGTGGCGCGATGTGCATAAAAGAGCTTTGAAAGGGGAGATATTAAGCAATGATTGCGATCCTTATCAAAGAGCAGACGGAAGCATAGAATGGACAAGGTGGGAATGCCGGCCATGGTATGAAACTGACGGAACCATAGGCGGAATTGTCGTTTATACTGAAATAATCACAAAACAAAAAAATGAAAAAGATGAGCTGGAAAAAAGGCTGAAAGAGCTATCGGCGATTTATGCCCTGTCACAGAACATTCAGCGTTCAATTACACTTGATATTTTATCAAATGAACTTGCCCGATCGCTTGAATCTATTCTTAATTATGATTATTTTGCTTTTCTTCTTATTGACGAAAACACAGGCAAAATGTATCCATTTACACTTAGCGACCAGGGAAAGGGGCATGAGTTTTTGAAAAAGGACATGGATTATGTAGCTTCATGTCAGCCTGCTGTCGGAAAAGGAATAACCGGATGGGTGGCAATAAACGGAAAAAGTTTGAAAATTGACGATGTTACAAAAGATGAAAGATATTTCGGGCTTCGCAACGGTATTAAGTCAGAGCTTTGCGTACCTCTTAAAATTGACGATAAAGTTATCGGCGTAATAAATGTTGAAACGACCAAACCTGCAGCATACAACGAGTACGATATTAACCTTTTGGAAACTCTTTCCGCATCTATTGCGATCTCAATAAGAAATACAGAACTTTTTGAAAGCAACCAGAAAGAGATAACATTGCGGAAAAAAACTGAAGAGGAGCTAAGGTTAAAAATAAAAGAACTTGAAGACTTTTTTAAGCTGACTGTCGGCCGTGAACTTAAAATGATAGAACTTAAAACTGAAATAAACGAACTTCTTAAACAATTGGGGAAAAAAGAAAAATATGAAGTTTAATCTTAGAACAATATTCAGCTTATTGATCTTGATTTCATTTGCCTTCCTTCATTCAAAAGAAACTGTCAGAGTCGGAGCTTATGAAAATTCTCCGAAGATCTTTACGGATGAGCAGGGAAAAGTTAGCGGTTTCTGGGCTGACATCACGAATTACATTGCGGAAAAAGAGGATTGGGAGATCGTCTGGGTTCACGGCACCTGGGACGAATGCCTTGAAAGGCTGGAAAAGATTGAAATTGACCTCATGGTTGACACAGGCTGGAATGAAGAAAGGAGCCAAAAATTCATTTTTACAAAAGAAACTGTATTATTGAGCTGGTCAGCTTTGTATGTGCAGAACGGTTTTGTTTTTCAGTCAATAAATGATTTGAAAGGCAGGAAAATAGGAGTAATGAAGAACAGTATCAATTATTCGGGGCCTGACGGTATCAAGAACCTTCTTGAAAAGTTCGAAATAGGTTGCGAATTCGTCGAATTTGAAAGCTATGAAGATGTATTCAAAGCGATTGAAAATAAGAAGGTAGATGCGGGAGTTACAAATAAACAATTCGGTGAAATGCACGAAAATGAATTTATAATGAAAACTTCAATGGAATTTCTGCCATCGAAACTTCTCTTTTCACTACCTGCAAATTCGGTAAGATCGGATCTTTTGATCGGAAAAATTGACGCACGGATAAGAGAGCTGAAAAGCGACGAAGAATCGGTTTATTATAAATCTATGAACAAATGGTACGGGAAAATAGTCGCGAAAAGCTATATTCCTTTATGGGTTTACTGGGGTATAGCGGTACTTATATCTGGAATAGTTGCTTTATACATTCTGAATATTTTATTATCACGGATCATCCGAAAAAAAACAGAAGAACTCAAACTTGCAAATGCAGAGATGGAAAAGAAAGTGATAGAAAGAACCAGCGAGCTTAGCGAGGCAAATAATAAGCTTAAAGAACTTGATCATTTAAAGTCCATGTTCATTGCGAGCATGAGCCACGAGTTACGCACTCCTCTAAACTCCATAATAGGTTTTACCGGGCTTATTCTGCAGGGAATTTCCGGAAAAATTGATGATCAGGCTAAAGAAGACCTTGAAATCGTTTATAACTCATCAAAACATCTTCTTAACCTTATAAACGATGTAATTGACATTTCGAAGATCGAGGCGGACAAATTCGAAGTGTATTTTCAAGAGATCAGGCTCGATGATCTTTTGGCGGAAGCTGTCGCAAATGTAACCAGGGCCGCGCAAACGAAGGGCATTAAGATCAATGCGGAATTACCCGATGGTACTATGATAAGAACGGACAGAAAAAGGCTGTTTCAATGCGTACTAAATTTATTGAGCAATGCAATTAAATATACTGAAAAAGGATATATAAGTATAAGGACAGAAAGATCGGACAGTATGCTGAGTGTTATCGTAAAAGATTCCGGAATAGGAATAAAGTCTGAAGACATCTCAAAGCTGTTTCATTCTTTTATCAGGCTTGAATCACCGATAAAGGAAAATACACTTGGAACCGGGTTGGGTCTTTATCTTACAAAAAAAATAATGACCAGCGTATTTCACGGAAATATAAAAGTTGAAAGCAAGGTCGGAGAAGGAAGCACATTCACTCTTGAAATACCTTTAAATACGGAGGTTTGAAATGGCTAAGATACTCGTTGTGGAAGACGATAAAAACAATATGAGGCTGATAACTAAACTGCTCGATCAGGAAGGTCATAAGATCGTGAAAGCAGAAACGGGAGAGGACGGAGTGAAGCTTGCCATGGAAGATCCGCCGGATATTATTCTGATGGATATTAAGCTGCCCGGAATTGACGGACTCGAAGCTACTAAGAAGATTAGAGAATCCTGCGCTAACGATGCTGTAACGATCATTGCCCTGACATCTTACGCAATGGCCGGTGACCGTGAAAAATATTTGAAATGCGGTTTTACAGGCTACATTGAAAAACCGATAGACCCTTATACCGTCATAAAGGAGATAAAAGAGATATGGGAAAAAAATATTATGTCCTGATAGTTGACGATCAGAAGGACAACAGACTCTTTCTAAAAAAGATCGTTGAGAGCAGAAAATACGAAGTGATCGAGGCTGAAAACGGAAAAGCGGCTCTTGATTTCGCTATGACTATGGCACCGGATCTTATAATCTCTGATATTCTGATGCCTGTAATGGACGGTTATAAGTTCTGCATTGAAGTAAAAAAAGTTGACAAGCTGAAAAATGTCCCTTTCATCTTTTATACAGCAACCTACACCAAAAAAAAGGACGAGGAATTTGCTCTGAGTCTGGGGGCAGTCAGATTTTTGGTGAAACCCGAACAGCCTGAAGTCCTGATCACCGTGATCGAAAGTTATATCAAAGAATTCGAGAACGGTGTGCTTCATGAGACTCAGAGCCCTATCGAAGGTGAAACAGAAACATTCAAACTTTACAGCGAAGTGCTGGTGAACAAGCTCGAACAGAAAATGCTTGAGCTTGAAAAAGAGGTAGCTGAACGCGAATTTGACAGAATTGAACTACAAAAATACAGAGACGGTCATGAAGTGCTTGTAAAACAAAGGACGGAAGAACTTGAGAAAAAGAATGCTGAACTTCAGCGGTTCAATAAACTTTTCGTTGACAGA
This sequence comes from Candidatus Delongbacteria bacterium, assembly GCA_003477045.1. Taxonomy (GTDB): domain Bacteria; phylum UBA4055; class UBA4055; order UBA4055; family UBA4055; genus UBA12480. Next base: position 10,409 of record DMTS01000188.1, on the reverse strand, counting down.
GAATTTAGGATCAAAGAGCTCAAAGACAGGATCAAAGAGCTGGAAGAAAAGTGAAATTTACCGGAGTATTTTTATGACTTATAAACTTAATGATATTATTGATATGAAAAGAGTTAATGAATTACTCGATAGTTTTAGCAAAGCTACAGGTTTCGTAACCGCTATACTTGATCTTGACGGAATTATTATATCAAAATCCGGCTGGAGAAATATTTNNAATATCATCATAAGAATCAGGAATCATTAAAAAATTGTCTATTTAATGATTCTGTTTTGGCAGATAAAATGAAAGATGTCAAGCAATACAAAATCTATAAATGTCCAAATGGTCTGATTGATGTTGCTATTCCAATCATAATAAATCAGGAACATATCGGTTATCTTTTTTCAGGACAATTTTTTTTCGAAAAACCCGATAAAGAATTTTTCATAAGACAAGCAGAAACATTAGGATTTGACGAGAAGTCATATATCAATGCTCTTAATGAAGTACCTGTTTTTAACGAAGAACAGATCACAAATATATTAAATTTTTTGCTTAATATAACAAAATTGATCAGCCATTTGGTATTATTAAAAGAAGAACAAAATGATTTAATAGTAGCTTTGAAAGAAAGCGAAAAACGATATAAAAAAGCACAGTCACTGGGTAAAGTCGGCAATTGGGAATATAATCTTAAAACATCATTGTTCTGGGGATCAGATGAAGCTAAACGAATTTATGGATTCGCCCCTGATTCTGAAAACTTTACAACTAAAGAAGTTGAGAATTGCATTCCTGATAGAATTAGAGTACATCAGGCACTTATAGACCTCATTGAAAATAATAAAGAATATAATCTGCAATTTGATATTATCACTAATGATACCGGACAAAGAAAGACGATTCAATCGTTTGCGGATTTGGAAAGAGATCTCTCAGGAAAGCCCGTAAAAGTTTCAGGTGTGATTATTGATGTCACAGAGCGCATACAAACAAATAAATCGTTAATGGAAAGTGAAACAAAGTACTATACTCTGTTAGAGAATCTCCCACAAAGAATTTTTTCAAAAGATCTTAGTTTTAAATTCTCTACATGTAATAATAATTTTGCAAAAGATCTTAGTTTAACTCCAAAGGAATTATTAGGTAAAACGGATTTCGATTTTTACCCCAAGGATTTAGCGGAAAAATATCGGAAAGACGATATAAGGATAATTGAATCGGGAAAACCAGAAGAAATTAATGAGAGTTATGTTTACGGCGGCAAAGAAATTTCTGTTCATACTGTTAAAACCCCATTACACAGTGTGAATGGGGAAGTTATTGGAATAATGGGTATATTTTGGGNNATATTTTGGGATGTAACGGAACTTAATAAAGCAGAGCTTGCACTTAAGAAGTACAGAGATGATTTGGAGAAAATCATCTCTGATCGAACAAAAGATCTTGAAGAAAAAAATGCGAAACTCGAAAAGTTCAACAAACTTTTTGTTGACAGGGAATTCAGGATCAAGGAGCTTAAAGACAGAATTAAAGAATTAGAAAATAAACCAAAGGAAAACTAGCCTTTCTTAAAAAGAAAAGGAGACAGAGGATGATATATCTTCATCTTATTTACAATTTATCCATGCTTGTTGCTCTTAGCGTTCTTTCAGGATTCGTCGGGCAGAAGGAAAAATTTTCTGACAAACAGAAAGCTGCTGCTCAGGGAATTATTTTCGGTTCGGTTGCCATGGTCGGAATGCTTTATCCTGTCAATTTTTCGCACGGACTGATATTCGACGGAAGATCAGTTGTACTGAGCCTCTGTGCATTATTTTTCGGTCCGGTTTCGGCCGCGATCAGTGCTTCTATGACACTTATCCTGAGAATATCGCAGGGCGGTGTCGGTATCACCCCCGGAGTTCTTGTAATAAGCACTTCCTCTATGATCGGACTTGTCTTTCATTATAAAGTTTATTCGAAAAACAGAAGCATAAATACCCGTCATCTTTTTCTGATGGGACTGCTTGTTCATTTATTAATGGTATTACTGATGCTTACTCTCCCATCAGATATGGCTTGGAATGTGATTAAGAAGATCGGATTGCCTGTTATGCTGATATATCCGGTAGCTACCATACTCATCGGCAAGGTTATTTCGGACAATTTGGAAAAATCATATTATCTATTGAATCTTAAACTCAGTGAAGAAAAATACAGAGTATTAATCGAAAATAGTCACGATGTAATTTATACTCTTTCTAAGGAAGGCGTTTTCACTTTCGTTTCAGAAGCTTGGACTAAACTGTTAGGACATCCGACCGAGCAGGTGCTTAATCATCCGTTTGAACCATTCGTACATCCGGATGATCTCCCCGCATGTATGAAGTTTTTTCAAAGTATGTTCACTTCAACACCCGAAATAAATGTTATTAATTACAGAGTAAAACACTCTGACGGCTCATGGCGATGGCACTCAACAAAAGCGGTTACTTTACGAGGTGAAAAAGGCAACATTACAGGTTTTCTTGGAATAGCACGGGACATAACCGAACAGAAAAAAATTGAGCTTGAACTAAGAAAAAACCAGAAATTCACTTCTGATTTAATCGAGCACAGCGGTGCTCTGGTTTTTGTAAAAAATATTGAAGGTAAATATCTCCTGATAAACGGCAGATGGGAAAAAGCTACAGGGCTGAAAAGAGAAAATGTGCTCGGTAAAACTGATCATGAAGTGTTTCCTAAAGAAACTGCGGATCAGTTCCGAAAAAATGACCTCGAAGCTATAGATAAAGGAGAAACAATACAGATCGAAGAGGTATTGGGTGATGGTGACGACAAAAAGTATTTTCTTTCCGTAAAATTTCCGATCAAAGATGATTATGGAAAGATTACCGGGATATGCGGTATGACTACAGAGTCAACAGAATACAGGCTTACTCAGGTTAATCTCAACAAACTTGCAATCAAACATAAGGCTATTCTGGATACAGTCCCGGACATTGTCATGGAAGTTGACAACAACAAAGTTTATACTTGGGCAAACAAATCCGGATACGAATTTTTCGGAGATGATGTCATCGGTAAAGAAGCTGCTTCATATTTTGTAGGTGAACAAGAAACATACAAAATTGTCAAACCACTCTTTGAAGGAAAGGAAAATGTAATTTATGTTGAAAGCCTGCAGAGAAGAAAGGACGGGAAAGTGCGTGTTCTTGCATGGTGGTGTAAGGTTGACAAAGATATTTCAGGTAACATTTTAGGAGGAATATCTTCAGCAAGAGATATAACCGAACAAAGAGAATATGAAAATACCATAAGAATGAAAAACAAAGAGCTTGAAGAACTGAACGGTCTGATGATCGGCAGAGAGCTTAAAATGATCGAATTAAAAGAAGAGATAAATCAGCTGTTGAAAGAAATGGGCAGTAAGCCGAAATACTAATAAGGATATAATGAAAACATTAAAAAAAGTTTCAAAAACAGCACCGAAAAAAGAAGACTTTCCCATAGTCGGGATAGGGGCATCTGCAGGCGGGCTTGAAGCGCTTGAACAGTTTTTTGGTAATATGCCGAAAGACAGCGGTATGGCATTCGCGGTTATTCAGCATCTTGACCCTGATCATGTCGGAATTATGCCTGAACTCTTACAGAGGACTACTTCAATGAAAGTAATTCAGGCTCGCGATCTGCTGAAAGTCAAGCCGAACTGCGTATATGTAATTCCCCCTAACAAAAGCATGTCGCTCTTGAACGGAACTTTGCATTTATTTGCTCCCGTTGAAACGCGCGGACTGCGTTTGCCGATAGATATTTTCTTCCGTTCATTATCCGAAGACAGGCTTGAAAAAAGTGTCGGGGTAATACTGTCCGGTATGGGATCGGACGGAAGTTTAGGAATGAAGGCTATTAAAGCGAAAAATGGAGTAGCTGCTGTTCAGGATCCTGCTTCAGCTAAATTTGACAGTATGCCGAGAAGAGCTTTNNCCGATATTATTGCTCCTGCAGGGGAATTACCTGCGAAACTGATAGAATTTCTTGAGTTTATTCCGTCCGTTAAAGCTGATCAGGAACCGGATGAAAAAGACAGGAGCAGGCTTGATAAAATAATAATCCTGCTGCGCGACCAGACAGGTCATGATTTTTCCTTATACAAAAAAAACACGCTCTTACGCAGAATTGAAAGGCGCAAGGGCATCCATCAATTGGACAAGATCGGCAGTTATGTCCGTTTCCTTCAGGAAAACCCTAAAGAAGTCGAAATACTTTTTAAGGAAATGCTGATCGGCGTTACAAGATTTTTCCGCGACGAACCCGTGTGGGTTAAGCTCAAAGAAAGTATTCTGCCCGATCTGATAAAAGAACTGCCGGACAATTATGTACTGCGAGCCTGGGTGCCTGCCTGCTCAACAGGTGAAGAGGCTTATTCGCTGGCGATCGTTTTTAAAGAAATTATGGAAAAAAATGAAAATCACAAAAAAATCACTTTGCAGATATTTGCTACAGATATAGATCTGGATCCGATATATATAGCAAGGAAAGCCTATTTTTCCGGTAAAATTTCTGAGGATGTTTCTCCGGAACGACTCAAACGGTATTTTTCTGTTGAAGGAAAAGGTTTTCGCGTAAATAATGTTATCCGCGAAATGATCGTGTTCGCACCGCATAATGTGACTAAAGACTCTCCTTTTACCAAACTTGATTTTCTTGCCTGCCGCAATATGCTCATTTATATGGAGCCGGAATTGCAGAAAAAATTGATCTCATTATTTAATTACAGCCTCAATCCGTGCGGTATTTTACTGCTCGGTACCTCAGAAACGCTTGGAGTTATTAATGAAGGGTTTATTGAACTGGATTCAAAATTAAAATTTTATAAACGCTCCGCTTCCGCTTCGATTACTCAGCTAACTAATTTTCCAAGCTTCATTTACCGCCGTAAAGAGTTGACAATCTCAAAAAAAACACCTTTGAAAGCAGTAGGAAATATTCAGACACTTGCCGATCAGATCCTGCTTCAGCAGTTTTCTCCTGCAAGCGTGCTGGCTAACGATAAAGGGGACATTATTTACATTACCGGGCGTACAGGAAAATATCTTGAACCCGTAGCCGGAAAAGCTAACTGGAATATCCACGCAATGGCCCGCGAAGGATTAGACCGTGAACTGCCCGGTTTATTCAGAACCGCAATGCAGAGTCCTGATCCCGTAACTGTGCGAAATATCAAGATTGAAGCGGAAACAGAAACTTACTTTGTTGATGTCACTGTTCAGAGGTTAGAAAAACCCGATTCTCTAAAAGGCATGATAATGGTGGTTTTTAACGATGTCAGAGCTGAGTTAGTAAAAAAAACAGGAATAGGGAAAACACGAAAACAAAGTTCAATAGCTCATCAAAATGAATTTGAAGCGGAATTGAAAAAGAACAATGAAGAACTTCAGATAATCAGGGAAGAGGCGCAAACATCGCAGGAAGAGCTCCAGTCAACCAATGAGGAACTTCAATCAACTAATGAAGAACTTCAGTCAACCAACGAAGAACTTACCACTTCAAAAGAAGAAATGCAGAGCCTTAACGAAGAGCTTCAGACTGTAAATGCAGAACTGCAAAGCAAGATCAGTGATTTTACACGGACGAATGACGATATGAAAAATCTGCTGAACAGCACCGAGATAGCCACTTTATTTCTCGATAAGGATCTGAATGTCAGAAGATTTACTGATCATGTCGTTAATATATTCAAGCTGAGGAATGTGGATATCGGCAGACCTTTTACCGATCTTGTTACCGACCTGCAATATCCTGAAATTAAGAGCCACGCGCTTCATGTATTAAAAAACCTTACATCTATGGAGACTGCAATAGAAACACACGATAAAAGGTGGTTCAATATAAGGATCATGCCTTATCGGACAACCGCCGACCGGATTGACGGGCTTGTCATTACATTCAGCGATATTACGATAGCAAAAAAGCTGGAAATAGAACTTCAAAAACAAATTAAAAAATCAAATAAAAAATAAAACAGGGACAAAAAATGAAAAATCAGGACACAAAATCTAAAGCAGCTATCCTTCGCGAAAAAGCAGAAGAATCCCTGAAAAAGAAATTTTCGAAAAGAAATGAGAATACTTCTGAATTTGACACGCAGAAACTTTTTCACGAGCTTGAAGTGCATCAGATAGAGCTAGAAATGCAGAACGAGGAGCTTATGCTTGCAAGGACGGCTGCAGAGGAAGCGGCTGAAAAATATACTGAAATATTTGATTTTTCACCTCTCGGTTATTTTGGGCTCAACAAAGAGGGTATTATCACCGAATTGAACTTAAGCGGTGCGGAAATGATTGGAAAAGACCGTTCAAATCTAAAAAACAGTATTTTCAGCTTATTCATATCTTCAGATACGAAATCAATTTTTAAAAATTTTCTTGAAGGAAGTTTCAAGAGCAATGATCGAAAATCGTGCGAAATAATGATTACACCGGAAAAATATCTGCCAAGAAATATCCATCTTTTAGGCACCGGGTTAGAAAACGGCAGCCAATGCCTCATAAATGCTCTTGATATCACAGAGCGTGTACAGGCTGAAAAAATTTTAAGCGACAAGTCCAAAGAGCTTCAGATTTTCTATGACCTGATGGTTGATAGAGAACTCAAGATGGTTGAGCTGAAAAAGGAAGTTAATGAGCTTCTTAAAGCATCAGGAAAGCCTGAAAAGTATTAGACGGAGGTATAGATGTACAGGAATGTTTGTATATTCATAATAATTCTTTTTGCATCTTTGACGAACTTGTTTTCTAAAGAGGCTAAGCCGACACTGCTTAGATCAGCCTCAGAGTACGATTACCCGCCGTTCTGCATTGTGAACCCTGACAGTACCGCCGGCGGATTCTCCGTCGAACTGCTTCAGGCAGCCTGCGAAGTCATGGATATCAAAATTGACTTCAAAGTCGGAGAATGGAGCGTAATCAAGCAGGAATTAGCTGACGGCAAGCTTGATGTTCTGCCTCTCGTGGGAAGAACACCGGAGAGAGAAGAGTTCTATGATTTTACTTTCCCTTATATGACTTATCACGGTGCGGTATTCGCCAGAACAGGGGAGACAAGATTCAAAACAAGAAATGACCTGAAAAAAGCAAGGCTTATGGTAATGAAAGGAGACAATGCCGAAGAGTATGTAAGGCGTGTTAAACTGGCTGACAGCGTATGTACTACATTTTCTTTTGAAGATGCTTTCAAATATCTTTCTGAAGGAAAATGTGACATCGTAATTACGCAGAAAGTTATGGGATTGAATCTTGTGAAACAATCAGGCATCGTCAATGTTGAACCGCTTGCAATCGAAATTATTGATTTTCAGCAGAATTTCTGCTTTGCAGTTCCTAAAGGTAGAACTGAACTACTGGCTCATATAAATGAAGGCCTTTCGATAATTATAGCCGACGGCACTTTCGGCAGATTGCGCCAGAAATGGTTCGAACCTGTATCCGAGATCGGAAAAACAAAATTGGTTGTCGGAATAGATGCGCATTATCCGCCATTCAGTGATCTTGACGATAAAGGTAATCCCGCAGGCTACAATGTTGATCTGACTGTAGCTGTTGCAAAACAGCTCGGTATTCTTGTTGAGATCAAGTCAGGCAGCTGGGCAGAAATGAAAGAAGCACTAAAATCCGGCCGTATAGACGCACTGGCAGGAATGCATTTTACAGATTCGCAGGATAAAAGTTTTAGATTTTCTCCTCCTCATCTAGTTACGGATCATGTTATTATTGTAAGAAATGGTTCAGAGGGCATTAAAGATGTTTCCGACTTAAAAGGAAAAACGATCCTGGTGATGAACGGCTGCGTAATGCATGAATTTCTATTAAAACAGGGTTTTGATAAGGAGATCCATACACTCAAGTCTCAAGAGGAAGTGTTGAAAATATTATCGGAAGGTAAATACGACTGCGCCCTCGTTTCGCACACTCTGGCTCATTATTATATTGAGAAAAACAAACTGAAAAATTTAAAGGTTATAGAGAAATCATATGTATCACAGGAATACTGCTTCGCTGTAAAAAAGGGGAATGAAAATCTATTAAGAAATATTTCTGATGCTATCACTGCTCTGAACGAATCCGGCGAATACAGAAAGATATATTCGAAGTGGTTCGGCGCATACCATGAAGAAAGCATTGATTATAAAAGAATCGTTAAGTATGCATCAGCTGTTTTCATAGGCTTGATCATTCTGCTTTCAGGATTCATAATCTGGAATAAAACACTAAAAAAACAGGTAGGTATAAAAACAACCGAGCTCACAGCTGAGATCGAAAGAAGAAAAGAATCCGAAGATATGCTAAGGCAAAATGAGATGCTTCTAAAGGATAACGAGGAAAAATACCGTCAGATATTTGAGAGCGCAAGCGAAGGCATCCTAATGGCAAAACCTGACGGAACGATCATTCACGCGAATCCGGAAGCCTGCAAAATATTCCGAAGAAGTGAAGATGAAATTATTTCGCTCGGTAGGGACAGGCTTTTTGATGTAAATGATCCAAGGCTGGCTGAATCTCTTGATATCAGAAAGAAGACCGGAGCTTTTAAAGGAGAGGTAAATGCGTTCCGAAAAGACGGTTCGACAGTTCATTTGTTTCTGACATCGAATATTTATACTGATTCGAAAGACGAGCTGAGAGCTATTACTATTTTTTCCGATATTTCAGAACGAAAGGTGGCTGAAGCAAAGCTTGAAGAGAATCTGAAGGAGCTTGAAAAAAGCAAAAAAGCTACGCTCAACCTGCTCAAGGATGTCAAGGATGAGAACGCCCAGAGAAAAAAGGCGGAGGAAAACCTCAGAAAATTAAATGAAGAGCTTGAAAATAAGGTAAAAGAAAGAACTAAACAGCTTGATGACCAGAATCATGAGCTGATTACTGCGCAGGAGTCTCTTGTAATGCTTCTGTCCGATGTGAACGAATCAAGAAGGGAACTTGAACGGGTTAACGGACTGCTTATTTCAGCTAACAAAGAGCTTGAGGCTTTCAGCTATTCTGTTTCGCATGATCTAAGGTCGCCGTTGAGAGCAATTACGGGATTTGCAGATATTCTGAAGAGTGACTACTGTAAGGATCTTGATGCAGAGGGTATGAGATTTATTGACAGAATAAACGAAAATTCCGAAAGGATGAAAGTGCTCATAGATGACCTACTTGAATATTCCAGAGTCGGCAGGGCAGCAATACATCCCGTAAAGCTGGATTTGAAGAATGAAGCTGAAAGAATTTTCTCCGATCTGATATCTGCAGAAAAAAACAGAAAATTCAATTTCACTGTAAGCGACAATATTCCCGCAATTATGGCAGATAGAACGCTTTTCTCCCAGATGCTTCAGAATCTGCTCGGGAACGCTGTAAAATTCACCGCAAAAAAAGATATTGCTGAAGTAAAAATTAATTATGAAAAGAAGGATAATTTTCATATTATATCTATTGAAGACAACGGAGCAGGATTTGACGAAAAATATAAGAGTAAGTTATTTGAGGTTTTTCAGAGACTGCATAATTCCGAAGATTTTCAGGGAACCGGAGTAGGACTTTCTATTGTTCAAAAGGTTGCCGTTAAGCACGGATGGCAGATTGACGGTGAGGGAAAAGTGGGAGTAGGCGCAAAATTTATAATTAAAATACCGGTAAATGAGGGTTAAAAAATGAAAAATAACGGATTCAAACAGATCGAAGTTCTTCTAGTCGAGGACAACATGGACGAAGCTGAGCTTGCTTTAAGAGAGCTGAAAAAGTATAACCTCGCTAATGATCTCCTGCATGTTCACGACGGGGAAGAGGCTCTTGAATTCATTTTCGGAACAGGCAGATATGAAGGCAGAGACATCATGGATCCTCCGAAAGTTATTTTGCTCGACCTCAAAATGCCTAAAGTCGGCGGAATTGAAGTTCTTAAGAAGATTAGAGAAGACGAAAGGACGAGGAGGATACCTGTAGTTGTTCTGACCTCGTCAAGCCATGAAAAGGATATAACAGATTCTTATGATCTCGGTGTAAACAGCTATATCTTAAAGCCTATAAACTTTCAAAAATTCAGCCAGTCAATAAAAGACATCGGCCACTACTGGCTGGTAATGAATAAAGTATCCGGGAAAAATTAAACTGCGGGACTTGCTTAAATGGACAGGGAAATAAAAATACTGATTCTTGAGGACAACGAGAGCGATCTCGAACTGATCAAATATGAACTTAAAAAGTTTAAAAGTGATTACAGTCTCAAATGGGTAAAAAATAAAGCTGAATTTGTAGCTGCACTGAACCTCGAACAGCCCGATATTCTTTTGTCCGACTATAATCTACCTGATATCAACGGAGAAGAATCACTTGCTTTAATAAGGGAAAAGGATGTAGGCATACCGTTCATTCTGATTTCATCCACCATCGGAGAGGAAAAG
>DMTS01000123.1 GCA_003477045.1 Candidatus Delongbacteria bacterium | reverse complement strand
GTCGTAGAAAGGTTTTTTTGTTTTGGCTTTCATAACAGGATCTGTCCATTCTTTTGTCCCGTTGGCAAGACCAGCAAAGTTTGCGACGGTCACAGGAGCTTTATCCGGCCACAATTCTACTTTAATGATCCCCATAGTTGTCTCGATAGTAGCCACAGGGTATTTAACCGGAGCTGCAGCCGGGATTTCGGTTTTTACAGCTTTGGGTTCAGCTCCTTTGTTCTGTGTTTCAGTTTTCTGAGCGCATGAAAACAGAAAAAATGTCATAAGTCCGAGTGTAAGTAATTTTTTCATTTTATCCCCCTGTTATTGGTTTTTTGCTATATCAAGCAATTCTACTTCAAATATCAGCGTCGCGTTCGGCGGCACATCCTGTAACCCTTCCTTTCCGTAAGCAAGTTCAGCCGGAACAAAAAATTTATATTTACTGCCGACAGACATAAGTTGTATTCCTTCCCGCCAGCCCGCAATTACATATTTAAGCATGAATTCGGCCGGTTGACCCTTTTTAAAGGAACTGTCAAATTCTCTGCCGTCAATGAATAAGGCTCTGTAATCAACTTTTACCGTCGTTGAATCATTCGGTACTTTATCGCCTGAACCCTCTTTAATTACGGCATACTGAAGACCGCTCGGAAGTGTTTTAACTATCTCTCTTTTTGCGTTTTCGGCAAGATATTCTCTATAGATTTTTTCCTTTTCTTCGGCAGGAAGTGCAGGATCTCCGCTTGACATTATCTTATCGACCCATTTTCTGCTGAATTCCTTGACGGATCTTATTTCTTCGTCAGAAAGAAGTCTCGGAATGTTTTCAAACTCGTCATTAAACCCTTTTTTAAATGCTTTGAAATTGAAGGTTTCGATGCTATGAGCTATCATATCGGCATGAAAAGCTCCGAAAATATAACTCTGCTTGTCCCTTATAGTGTTATATATGCCCACTTTGACAGTATCCATATTCAAAACGACTGAATCAGCGGCAGAATTCATGACCTTGCGGATTTCTTCTATTCCTATCTGCAGCTCAAGGCCTTCAAATTTGTCTGTAAATCCTTTGAAGAAAATATCCTTGCTGAACTGTTCCTGATAGTTGCCTGCGGATTTGATCATCATTGCGAGGTCTGTCCCGACGACATAGCTTTCTTTTCTTTCTCTGTTATTCAGAAAAGATTTATCAAAATCACTTTCTTTATTTGAACAGCCGGTGAAAACGAGCACCGTTATCATTGCGGTTATCAATATCTTTGCAGCTGAAACTGATTTTTTATTCATTATTACCTCCTTCAGGTTCATTAAGAGCGTAAATATATAAATTCGCATCAAATATAACAAGTTTTTTATTGATTTTGTTCATCAAAAAACGCATTTTTCAGCAATATTTCCGGAATACGAACAAAACGGAGTAAGAGATGCTTGAGAAACAGAGAACTATAAAAACTGAAACCAGAATTTCGGGGATCGGACTTCATACCGGATGCAATTCCAATATGATCTTTAAACCCGCTCCCGAAGACCACGGCATAATATTCAGAAGAACCGATCTTGAAAACTTAGTCGATATACCGGCTACGATCGATTATGTTGACAGTATATCACGGGGAACGATTTTAAGCAATAACGGAGTCAAAATACATACAGTTGAACATGTTCTTGCCGCAATTTCAGGACTTAACATAGACAATATTCTTGTCGAGCTTGACGCCGAAGAACCTCCCGTAATGGACGGAAGTTCGATCGATTTTGTGAACCTGCTAAAAGATAATATAATCGAGCAGGAAAAACCGAGACAGTATTTTGAGATTAAAGAGATCATTTCTTTTAAGGATGAAGAGAAAGGAATAGAACTTATCGGCATTCCGGCTGAGAAGTTTCAGGTTACTTATATGGTAGATTACCAGAATCCGGCATTGGGAACGCAGTTCTCTTCACTCTATGACCTGGAAGAGGAATTCATAAAAGATTATGCACCGACCAGAACATTCTGTTTTCTTACTGAAGTTGAACAGCTTAAAGATGCAGGCCTGATCAAAGGTGGATCTTTAGATAATTCCGTTGTTATTTTAGACAGGGAGTTAAGCCCTGAAGAAAGAAAAAAGGTTGAAGACAAGCTTGGAATGGGAAAGGGTGTTATTCCTGAAACAAAAGGTATTCTCGGCTCTGTACAAATGAGATTTAAGAATGAACCCGTCAGGCATAAGGTTCTTGACCTGATCGGCGACCTGACGCTGCTCGGCAAGCCTGTAAAAGCACATTTTCTGTGCGCTAGAGGCGGACACGGATCACATATCGAGCTTGTAAAAATGCTGAAAAAAGCAGCTGACAAGCATGAGATAATAAACAAATTCAAAAGAAGCCCTAACGAGGATTTTGTTTTTGATGTTACGGACATTATGAACCTTCTTCCCCACAGATTCCCGATGCTTCTTGTTGACAGGCTTCTTGAAATGACTCCCAATCAGAGAGCTGTCGGATTGAAGAATGTTTCAATTAACGAGGATTTCTTCAACGGACATTTCCCGGGAAAACCTGTTATGCCCGGCGTGCTGATAATTGAAGCTATGGGACAAACAGGCGGTCTTCTACTTATGAATTCGGTCGATAACCCCAAAAAGAAAGTGGTATATTTTACAGGTCTTGACAACATCAAGTTCAGAAGGACAGTTGTGCCCGGAGACCAGCTCATAATGCATCTGGAAATGACCAGACCGCTCTCAAGAGGTATCTGCCGTATGAAAGGGATAGCTTATGTTGACGGTCAGAAATGTGCCGAAGCTGAAATGACGGCAATGGTCATCGACAAAGACGGAGAAAAATAAATTTAAGGATAAATCATGATCCACAGTACTGCGATAGTTTCATCGAAAGCCGAAATAGGAGATAATGTCGAGATAGGCCCTTTTACAATAGTTGAAGACAAAGTAAAGATCGGCGATAATTGTAAGATAGGTGCGCATGTCACTCTTGCATCCGGCACGATCTTAAGCAAAGATGTAAAAATATTCAACGGCGCCGTACTCGGCACAGTTCCGCAGGATCTTAAATTTTCGGGAGAAGAAACCACTCTCGAAATTGGTGAAAGAACTGTCATCAGGGAATATGCATTCCTGAACAGAGGGACGAAATATAGTTTTAAAACAGTTGTCGGTAAAGACTGCTTTATAATGGCATTCGTTCATATAGCTCACGACTGTGTTGTAGGAGACGGCTGCATTCTTGCGAACGGCACCCAGATCGCCGGCCACTGTAGTGTTGACTCAGGCACGATATTAAGCGGCCATGTCCTTGTTCACCAGTTTACCCAGATCGGAGCTTTCTGCATGGTTGAGGGCGGTGCTAAGATCAAAAGAGATGTTCCTCCTTACCTGATGATCGCAGGTGAACCCGCGAGATTTTCCGGGCTGAACAAAGTAGGTCTGAAACGCAGGGGGTATTCAGAAGATGATATTCAGAAACTTTCAGATTCATATAGAACTGTTTACAGAAGCGGCCTTACAACTGTCGAATCGGTTGAAAAGCTCGAGAAAGACTATAAAGACGATAAGCAGGTTGCTCTGATCACCGAATTTCTTAAGAGGTCAAAGCGCGGGATCGTCAGATAATGGCTTCTGAGGGTATAAGATTTTTAGATACAGACTCAAATCACGGCAAATTCAATATGGCCGCCGATTATTATATCGCCAGGCACTGGCTAGACAAACCCACTTTCAGGGTTTACCGCTGGGATCCTTACTGCGTATCTTTGGGCTATCATCAGGAATTGAATGAGATCAATGCGGAGTTATGCAAAGCCCGGGGATTCGATATCGTAAGAAGAGAAACAGGCGGAAGAGCTGTTTTTCATTCTGAAGAACTCACATATTCTATGGTCATTCCGAAAGGTTCATATTTTTATTCAGATTCGATCCTTGAAGTTTACAACAAGATAAGCACTGTACTTGTGAACGCTTTAAAAGCTTCGGGCATAAAAGAGGCTGACCTTAAGAAGGGAAAAGCTCCTGACTTTAAAGAGCTTTATAAAGAAAAATTATCCTCCGTATGCTTCTCTTCGACTTCGACATATGAAGTGGTGATAGGCGATAAAAAACTTGTAGGCAGCGCTCAGAAAAGACTTAAGGAATCGGTTCTTCAGCACGGATCGATAATCGTGGGCGAAAAACATCTTGAGCTGATCGATTTATTAAATATCGAAGACAGACTCAAAACCAGATTTAAAGAGATAACAAAAAGCAAAACCGCAACGATAAGTGAGATAATTGAAATTAACGATAACAATACATTTTACAATACTTTAAAAAATGAATTAAAAAACTCTTTATCTGCTGAATTCGGAGAAACTGTCGAGGAAATCAGCCTCAGTAAAAAAGATTTACTTGAAATTAATGAAATTGAGAGTTATTTTAACCTTTGAGTTTTAATTAAACGGGAGAAACAACAATGAAAAAAATAACAATAGCAGCCTTATTCGCGATCATATACCAGGCTTATGCTCTGTTCGGCATCGGCGGGCACATCGGAGTAGATAACACAAGCGTTGATGCAAAAACAGTTGACGCATTTTCGATCACTATGTCAGGACTTGATTACAGCTATAGTCTTGAAAGAGATGAGATCAAAAATCCACTCGCTATAGGCGCCCAGATTTACTTTGATATTCCCATAGTTCCTATAGGGTTCGAGCTAGGATTTGAAGGGGCATGGGCAACTTACAGCTGGAAAGGGAGCAATCACATAACCGGTCCAAGCGGAGACATTCCTCTTGAATTTACAGGCTATGATTATCCGGCTGAAGAATATGACGAACAGTTTGATTTCGCTAAAATAGGTGTAGATGTCACAGCTAAATGGTATGTTTTTTCCCTTCCACCTGTTGTAAAGACCTTCAAATTCTATGTCGGCGGGGGAGCTGGATTCTATTTTATAACTCCGATCGTTTCAGAGAAACTTATCGAGAAGGAACTTGAAAAGAAGTATCCTGAGCTCTCAACTCCACCGGCAGCAGGTAACCCGATAACTTTTGATGTTGATGAGTATATCGAAGAAGTTACTGTTATAGGATATCATTTTGTTGCCGGAATGCAGCTTAAATTACCTGCGCTTCCGATAGCTTTCAATGTGGATTACAAATATGTTTCGACACCTGAGAACGACTACGGCGATCCTACGAACGATTTTAGTGTTATAAAGGGAAGTTTAAGCTTCTATCTGTAAATTAGAAGGCTCCGTTCGGAGCCTTTTTTTTTATTCATTTAATAATAGATCCATGAGCTCCGGAAAATTTATGCCGCTCGCTTTTGCTGATTCGGGAACTAGTGACAATTCTGTCATACCGGGTAAAGTGTTTATTTCAAGAAAATAAAATTTTCCGCTTTCTGACAATATAAAATCGATCCTTGCATAATCTCTGCATCCGATAGCTTTATAAATTTTCTCTGCATAAGAGTTCATTGTTTTAACCTGTTTTTCATCGAGCTTTGCAGGACAGACATGCGTAGTCACTCCCGGCGTGTATTTATGCTCGTAATCGTAAAATCCTTCATTTGGGATCAGCTCGATAGAATGAAAGGCATGCCCCTTGATTACCGGAATAGACAGCTCTCTGCCTTTGATATATTCTTCTATGAAATAGGTATCTTTAACATCATTCATCATCTTTACTGTTCTGTCTATATCTTTTTCGCTTTGAAGGATCGAAACTCCGACTGAAGAACCCTGAGCAAGCGCTTTTACAACCACAGGATAACCGTAAGGTTTCAACAGTTTTTTCAAAGCTGTTTTATTATAATTTTCTTCCGATATGAACTCCCATTTCGCTGTTGGTACTCTGACGCTCTTAGCTATAACTTTTGAAATATTTTTGTCCATGCACATCGCGCTTGTTCCATGATCAGAGCCTACATATTTTATCTGCAGAAGCTGTAATAGTGCCTGGATTTCGCCGTTCTCGCCTTCACCGCCGTGAAGCCCGATAAAAACCTTGTCCGGTTTGAATTTCACAAGCTGTTTTGATAGCTCCAAAATATTTTCGGGCGTGTTAATTACTTTACCTTTTTGGATATGTTTAAAATTCTTATCAGCTTTGAGTATTTCTTTCGGGAAAGCCGTATCTAAAAACCAGCTTTCATATCCGGCGATGCTTATTCCTCTCGCTACAGCCTGACCCGTCCTTAAACTGATCTCCCTTTCGGTTGAGAAACCACCGCATATCGTCAAAATCTTCTTCATAAATGTTCCTTTTTATTGTTGTTGAATAATAATGAAATTCAGTAACAAACAAAACAAAAAATAAAATAATTTTCCGTTTCTTTTTTGATATATTTTTCTTAGTTTTAAAAAAAATCTGGGAGATTTATGAAACACTTATCGATCCTTATCATCTTTATCACTTCCATACTGATCTCTGGCGAAGTGGTATTTAAATACAATTTCGAAAAACCGGTTGTAAAAGATAATAAAGTCTTTTTGACAGGATGCGACCGTTCTATCGCCGCATTTTCACCGGCACTTGTGCTGAAACAAGTAAGGCTTATTCTTCCTGACGGTGAGAAGGCTGTTTCTTATAAAATTGAATACGGCAAACCGGTCGAGCTTGATGGGGAATATGATATTTCTCCAGTCGAAGCTTCTGGCAGGCTCTCTGTAAATCCTCCAGCTAGCATCAAAGGCAAAAGATCTGAAGTATATTCAATTGATGAATTCTATCCTGCCGGATTGAACTCGGAAAGATTTTCTACTCAATTTAAGAACGGACATCCTGTTTTTATGACTGTATTAAATCCAGTTCAATACAATCCTGTACTGAAAACTTTAAGATATTTTCCGGAGATCACTGTAAGAGTTACAACTAAAGCTGAAACTAAATCTTCACTAATGATCAAGAACTCACCTGAGATTGAAAGCTCACTAAAAAAACTGGTTAATAATCCTGACGCTATAAACTTTGTTTCTGATCCGAAACAAGCTAAATCCGTCTATGATTATCTGATAATTTCTCCAGCAGCCTATGCGGGTTCTTTTACAAACCTGATAAACTTCAATCTGAGAAGAGGATTGACTACAACTGTAAAGTCAGTTGACACTATTTATTCAGAAATATCTGGTGCAGATAATTCAGAGAAAATACGAAACTATATAATTCAGGAATACACGAATAACAATATCACTTATGTTCTACTGGCAGGCGATGCTGAGCTGATCCCGTGTAGAGGATTCAGGGCGGAGATCATGGATTACGGTACTGATTACTACGATGAGACCAATATTCCGGCGGATATGTATTACGGATGCCTTGACGGAACATGGAAAGCGGGAACTAGCAGTTACTACGGCGAATCCGGATCCGAAGATCTTCTTTGGGAAGTTTATGTTTCAAGGTTCTCGGTTGACAGCACTACCGAACTTAACAATATTATACAGAAAACTATTGAATACTCTGAGCAGCCGATAGCCGGTAAGGTTGCTAAGAACTTACTTGTCGGTGAACTTCTCTGGGAGGAGGATCTCCTTCTCGGCTGGGTTGACTCTTATGGAGGCGACTGTATGGACGAACTGGTAGGCTTCTGCGATCATAACAGCTATGAAACAACAGGCTATTCCGCAGGATGGACGAACACAACCTTATATGACAGAGATCTGGCTAACCCATGGACAAAAACCACTCTTGTAAATAAGATAAAGACCGATGATTATACTTGGATCGACCATCTCGGTCATTCGAATAATACTTATAACATGAGAATGACCACAAGCGATGTCACTACAACAAATTTCAATAATGACGGATCGAGTGCAAGCGCGTTCCTCATTTATTCTCAGGGATGCTATTCAGGAGCGTTCGACAACAGAGATCCTTACGGAACTTACATTACTACAGATTGCATCGGCGAAGCTTTTACCTGCCTGGCAAACGCAGCCGTAGCCTACATCGGGAATTCCAGATACGGACTCGGTTCTCCTTTCAATACCGACGGTTCCGGTCAGAGATTCCACAGATATTTCCATCACGCTGGTTTTACTTTAGGAATAAACAATCTTGAAAAAATGAATGCGTACTCCAAAGAAGTTAATGCGGCTCTGATACTTGAGGAGGACATTAACCTCGGTCCCTACTTCGGACAGTGTAAATGGATAGCCTATACTGTTAATGCTCTCGGTGATCCCGCTTTGGATGTCTGGACAGCTGAACCACAGACCATGACTGTAAGCGTAACTGATGCAGTCGGGCCTAACGGAGCTTCGGTGGAAATGCTCGTTGACACTAACGCTCCGGCTGCCACAGTCGCCGTATTCTTTGAAGGAACTTATCTTTATGCTCTTACTACCGATTCAAACGGATATGCGGCTCATTCGGTAGCTCCGGTTGCCGGCACGCTTGAATATTATATAACCAAGCATAATTATTATCAGAAATTCACTTCCTTTGAAGTCGTACCGCCGCTGAATACGCCTGTAAATGTTATTACAAGTGTTTCATCAGGCACTCTGACACTTAACTGGGATGCTGTTACAGGCGCAAATTCATACAGGATCTACAGCTCGAATGA
>DMTS01000211.1 GCA_003477045.1 Candidatus Delongbacteria bacterium | reverse complement strand
GCAGGAGTACTTACGCTGAATTTGCTTCCGCTGTCTATACGCGCCTTTATCTCTTTAGAACTGATCGTCATAAGAGTATCTCCCAAAGCTTTAGTTGCGCTGCTCTGATTAATGATATTCAAACCGGCCGTAGTCACATTCATAATATTTCCCTGTGATCCCTTTGCCGATGTTGTCGAAACACTGAATGTACGCGATAAAGCTTTTGTGTCATTCTCTTTTATGTTCGCTCTTATCTCGCTCGAGCTGATCACCATAAGCGTATCGGCTCCGTTCAATATCCTTAAACCGTCTGTAGATACTACAAGCACCGGACTTCCCAGTTCGTCTTTGATCTCAAAAAGTGTAACAGCTGAAACTACCGCTGTAAATATCAGCATAAATATAAATGCCTGAATCCTGAATTTGCTAGACATGTCTCCTCCTCCTGAAGTTAATAAAAAAAAGGGCGATCAGATCGCCCTTCGTTCCATATTTATTTATTCATGTATAAATTATTGATCATTATCGTTTTTGACGGTACCACTTTTGTATCATTTGTCGCAGTTACATAATAGAAATTTCTTGTTCCTGTCAGCGTTCCTGTCCATTCCGTACCGTTGAATGATCCTGTTTCGTCCAGCATAAAAGTACCGTAAGGATTAGTTGATGAATAGACAAGATATCCTGCCGCATTCGTTACCGGATCCCAAGTTATAATTACATCTGTACCGCTGACTACAAGAGCAAGATTTGCAGGAGCTTCGACAGCAAGTCTGTATTCCCAGTTCAGATACGGATACCCGCTGTTCAGACTTGTATGAATATTCCAGTAATCGTTAGTACCGGTGTCATTATTCGGATCACCTTCAAAATCCCATGGGTTTGTCAACCCAAGTGAACCTATAAGTGTATATGTTGCCACATTTCTCATTTCAGCAGTAGTTTTTGCAGTTCCAACACCCGAAGTACTTGTCTGACCGGATACCTGCGAATCAAAGAAGTTATCAGCCATCTCATAATTCGTCGTTGCCGTTATTCCTCCAGCAATGCCTTTCGTTGTAGGATTCGTTGTATCAATGTAAACTATCGGAGAAGCAGAATAACATTTGAGGATCTTTGAATCATTATTGTATCCAGATATTCCGCCTAAATATGTTCCTGTATAGCCGGAGAGCCTTGAAATGTTACCCAAAGAATAACAGTTCACTGCCTGAGAAGCTGATCCGAGGCGGCCTGCTATACCGGCAACATAATTCTGGCCTGTGACATTAACATCAGCAAATGAATTTTCGATTACTGAAGATGTCAGAAGATATCCTGCAATTCCCGCAACATATTGGACAGTGGCATTAACTATTCCTTTTACGGAGCAATCAGATACATATGCCGAATTTGTCATATATCCCGCAATTCCGCCGACATAAGTCGATCCGGTTATATTTGCATTTAAAAGATGCAGCTTTGATACTACGCCTCCGCTCATATAGCCGAATAATGACTGATAGTTTGCGGCGCGGTTAATAAACAACCCTGAAATATCGTAATGGGCACCGTCATAATTTCCTGTAAAAAAGGGACTTACTGCTCCAATAGGATTCCAGCCCGCGCCAGCGTTCCATCCTGTAGTAGGTGACGCATCGATATCGGCAGTTTGTAAGAAGTTGTAGCTTAAGAAGCCCCTGACGCTGTCAAGATGTGTAAGGTTTGACACTAGGAACGGTTCGTCCGTTGTGCCTATACCTCCTGCGAACGGAGATGGTCTGTGAGTAATTCCTTGCCAGCTCAGGAACGGGTAACCGCTGTTCAGAACAGCATTTATTCCCCATATATCTGAAGTTCCATTAACTGATTCTCCCTGAAAATCCCATGTTGCGTTTGTGAATGTAGCAAGTGTTCTCATCTGTGTTTTTGTCAGACCTGTTGCTGTACCCGTTCCATATGTAGTGGTTTGACCCGATGTCTCAATGTTCCAGAAGTTACCTGTCATAACATATCCTGTGCTATTGTAAATATAGCCTGCAAAACCTCTGTTCGTAGGATTAGTACTGTCAATATATGTTACACTTCCTGTAGAGTAGCAGTTTACTATAGCTCCGGCATAGTTAGAACCGGCAAAACCCGCGATATAAGATGTATATGTTCCACCTGAAGCTCTAAAAACATTAGACTCAGAATAACAGTTCTGAATCTGGCAGGATGTATTGTTATATCCTATAAACCCGCCTATATAGTATAGGCTGCCAAGTGCAGACCCGGTTGAGTAAGAACTGGTAATACTTGATGAAACGGTGTTCATTCCGGCGATTCCTCCGACAAAAGTTGTTCCTGTTACATTTGTATTACTGAAACAATCGGTTATAATTGAAGAAGTTGAGTTGTAACCTACAAGTCCGCCTGTATAAGAGGTGGCCGTCACATCTCCCTGGCTTGAACAGTTTATAATGCTAGCTGATGAATAATTATACCCGACAAGTCCTCCAGCATAGGTAGTAGTGCTAGTAATATCAAGATTTGTTAAATGCAGATTTGATATTGTACTGCCCTGAGCGTACCCGAATAATCCGTTGTAGGATGTTGCTCTATTAATAAACAGACCGTCAATAGTGTGTCCCTGACCGTTGTACTTACCGGTAAATTTTGTTGTTGCATTTCCGATAGGCAGCCAGCCTGCTCCTGCATTCCATCCCGGATCTGCTGTAGGCGTTGCATCTATATCGGCTATCTGTATAAAACAGGCTGTAGGATAATTTCTTACATTATTTAGTTGAGTTAAATTTTCTATCTGATAAGGATTAGCCTCTGTACCTGCCCCATCCGCAAATGTGTTTGTGGCTGAGCATATAGTATATGAAGTCGCACCATTTATTGTGTAGGTCGCCGTTCTTGGTGAAGCAGCAGTATTGAATGTAGCTCCATCAACTTCAACCCAGTATAAAGTTTTACTGTCTTCTTCTGACGGTTCATAATTAATAACTTCTACCTCGGGTTCTCTAAGATCAGAATTACCCGATCCTTCGATCCCTTTCGATTTTGCGGCAGCAATATCGTTTTTCTTTAATATGAGTTTTCTAAACTCGCTGATATCGGCATCTCCGTCCGTGCTTTTGACGGGTTCATATTTCCATACTTTTAATGCTGCAAGGTTATTGCCGTTATCCTCATTTGACAGCCAGCTTGAAGTTACTGTCCTTGTTCCTGAAAATGCGTTGGAAGTCGCAACGGTCCATTTTCTCCATATTCCTTCAGTGCCATATATCGAAACTTCGCTTCCGTCACCTGTATAACGGTAAACTGTTACGGTTCCGAGATCACCGGTTCCGCTACTGAGGTCATATCCTATACCGCCAAAAGTATTTGCACCTGTTCCAACTGCTCTTGCAGCTTTAACAGTTCCAGATATATATTTTGTAGCTGTTTCCCCTGTCACTGTAGCGGATGTTCCTAACTCAAAGGTATTCGTCCCTGTCAGAATATTACCCTGTGTAAAGGTAACATTTCCTGTCAAAGCAAAATTGTTAGTACTGTTATTAAGCCTTAAATACCCGGCAGGTTTGTTGATTATCAGGTTCGGAAAAGTGTAAACATTCGTAAGCGTATCCAAAGAGGATCCGACAAAACTCAGTTTGGATGTTGACAAATAGGTTATTGTACCCTGATTCTTCAAACTCCCGTAAACTCCGACATTCGCATTGCCGAAATTCACTTTACTTCCGGTACCGAAAGTAATTCCGGCCTGCAGAAAGCTAATGATCAGCAACATAGCTATCAATACTCTTTTCATATTGTCCTCCATATATCTCGAAAATTTTTCATTTTCTACCTTTTAACTAATTTACACAGAAAATAAGTAATTTCAAAACCTTTTTCTGTGACGGGCTTCACAAAATTCATTTTATTTCAATAATTTCTCTAATGATTCTTCAAGCCTTGCGATCTTTTCTTTCTGCTTTTCCAGTTCACTAATCAAATATTTATTTTCTTCTTTCAGTTTATCTATCTCCTCACTTCCGGGATATTCTCCTTTCCCCGGTACACAAAGCTTGCCTAAAGTGTCAACCTGAACATAAACTTTACTACTGGTTGAAGTAGTTGAAGGTAACTCGGGAATAAACACTCTTCCGTTTTTCTGTACTTCAAATGCGTTTGATCTATCCGTAGTGCTCGAGCCGTTCCCTATGACAAATAACGGTTCGAGAGTGTTCCATGCGGTAGTACTTCCTTCAACAATGTTATATCTTCCTATTACGAATGAATTGTATGCCTGGGCAGTTGCGAGCCTTCCCATCGCTGTTGCATAAATACCTGTTGCCTGAGTACCGGTACCGATCGATGTAGAATAATTTCCTGTCGCTTGAGCTGTAGATCCTATTGCAACTGCACCTTCTCCCGAAGATATTGTCGCTCCGGTGCCTAGAGCAATTGAATAGTTGTTTGTCGCTCTTGCAAAACCGCCAATCGCACAAGAATTGGTTCCAGAAGCCTCTGTGTTGTTACCAGCGGCAAAAGCACTGCTTGCAGTTGCTTCCGTTCCTTTTCCTATAGCGCAAGAGCTTATACCTGAAGCCAAGGCTCCGTCTCCCGAGGCAAATGAATGTTTTCCAGATGCAACACTTAAATATCCTATGGCGGATGAATAACTGCCGGACGCCTCACTCCTGTAACCGGAAGCAAAAGACGCCTGTCCGACATTAGTTCCTCCGGTAGCTATATATACATGGCCTACTCTGAATGCGTTTTTTTCTTTATACCATATCATTGTAGAATCATTTATAGCATCAGCCGTTGCTTTCGAAGACACTTTCATCAGGCTGCTGTTAGCTTTAGATATCACATCGTCATTCACAAGAAATTCTCTTCCCAGAGACTGATTGACATTCGCGGTAATCGTTCCTTTGCTTATGCTGAATATCTCGTCGGTATTATCATCCGGGTTGTAGAAGGTTGAACCCACACCTGTCTGTATCTCGAATATTTTTTTATAGCCTTTTTTAGCCGATGTCGTTGTAACGCTGAAAGTTCTCGAAAGAGCCTTACTGTCATCAATGTAAGCGCGGATCCCGTCAGTACTGATCACCATTAATGTATCAGGCCCGTTTAACACCCTCAGTCCGTCGGTAGAAACATCGAGCACTTTATTATTCGAGGCATCTTTAACCTCGAAAAGTGTTTCGCCACAGAGTAAAGCCGAAAAAACTATCACACAAACAAATAAAATTTGTTTCATGCCATCCTCCTTATTCTTTATTTAAATTCTTTTTAATTTCTTCAAGTTCTTTTCTTAAATCGGATAGTTCAGTTCTTAACACATCGTTTTCATTTTGTAATTTTTCATATTTTTCATTTTCTTCATCGCCCTTTGCAAGCACACATAATTTTCCCAGAGAGTCAACATAAACAGCTTTTTTTGTGCCTACTCCGATTGTCTCAGTATATAATCCCGGTATTTTCATATCGCCTGAAGTAACGGTTACATTTCCAGTTGATACCGTCAAACTTCCCGTAGGAATAAAGATACTGCCCGAATTGTCCCATCTTAGCGCAAGGGCTGTGTTGATGCTCGTTCCAAGCATTCCTCCATCATATCCGAATAAAGCCGGGCCGTTGATGTTTGTAGAATTCCATGTTGAAACGAACTTAAGTCCGTGATTGATATCATTATATCCTCTAAGATAAAGAGCGTGGTCGGTGAACCATGAATCTCCTCCTAGCTGGAGTGTCGAGTCTAAAGAAGTAGACCCAGTGACATTAAAGTCTCCATTTATTCTAACAAGGTCATTATCGAACTCGCCGTAGATCAATGGACTTGAGCTGTTGGTATTTTCAATGTACAACTTATTTGATCCCGTTTCATAATAACCACTCATATAACCTAAAAACACATTTTCTGTACCTGTTGAATTAGTATATCCCGAATAAGAGCCCAACGCAACATTCTTACTCCCAGTGTTAAGTGAATAACCGGATTTATACCCAATTAGGCAATTTGCACCAAATGTAGCATTCAAAACTCCATAACCTGCTTCCTGCCCCATTATTACATTTAAGCTACCTCCAAGATTTCGACCCGCGTGATACCCAAAAACACTATTTGCATTACCAGAACAATACCATCCTGCATTCATACCGAATATTGAGTTTGTATAGCCTTCTCCATCGTACCCGGCATAAGAACCGACATAAGTGTTACTATAACCGCTCGCGTACTTACCTGCATGAGACCCGATATATGTTTGATGTGCTTTGTCCTGAGTACTGTAACCTGCTTCATTACCTATGAAAACATTGGAGTATCCAGTTGTATTAGAATTACCTGAATTTAACCCCAAAAAAATATTCTCCGGACTAAAATCGGCATATCTGCCTCCATCTAGGCCTCCGCGCATTGTCGAGGAACCAAGTGAAACATCAAAAAGATCCGTGTACAAACCTTTCTTTGCTGATGTCGTACTCACACTGAACTTTCTCGAAAGTGCTTTAGAGTCATCAATTACAGCCTTGATCTCAGTAGTGCTGATGACCATGATAGTATCGGCTTGATTCATCACTGCGATCCCGTCCTCAGAAACTTTAAGTACCGGGTTGTTAGCGGAATCTTTTACCACGAACAGGGTTTCTCCGCAAAGAAAAGCAGTAAATATTATAAAGCAAATTGAAAACAGATTCTTCATATCCTGCTCCTTAATTTTTATTTAAAATCCTTTTAATTTCTTCAAGTTCTTCTCTTAAATCCGACAATTCTTCTTTGAGGATCTTATTTTCAGTCTTTATATATTCTATTTCTTCTAAAGCTATAGCTTCACCTTCATCTTTGGCTGCGGAGGCGTACAATTTTCCGTCAGAAGCTACTCTCACATATTTACCGCCCGTTCCAAATGTAGCATATACTTTGGGCAAATACACATCGCCTGATGCAACATTAAGATTTCCTGAAGTAACGGTTACATTTCCCGTTGATACTGTTAAACTTCCGGCAGGTATATATATGTTTTTAAGGTAATCCCATCTTAAGCAGATACTATTGTCGTTCGTAGTGCCTAAAGCACCGCCATTCTGTCCGCAGATGAGCGGCCCCTGGATCGTAGTACCTGCCCATGTTTCAGCATACTGCATTCCGTTTAGCGTACCGGATCTCAAATAAAGAGCGTTATCGTTAATTCTGACATCACCCGCTACATCGAGTCTGCAGCTGGGAACTATATTGCCGATTGAAGTATATCCGTTCTTCAGTACAGTTACAGCGTTTCTGTAAATGGTTTTGTCTCCTTTGGTTAAAATTCCGTTTCCTACAATGAAAAGAGGATCTGTTTCGTTCCATAAACTTGGTGATCCCCAGTCTGTGTTAAGACTTCCCGTGACAAACTCATTTAAGGATTGAGCTGTAGTAAGCCATCCTGTCGATGTTGAGTTAAAGCCCGACGCAATCGTACTCGAACCCATCGCAGTCGAACTTATAGCCTGAGCTTTAGTTAATGTACCCATAGATGTAGATCCGTATCCCGTAGATTCAGTACTTATACCGAAAGCCGATGCGCACGGACCTGAAGCCTTACTCTGATAACCCGTCGCAAATGATGCCTGCCCCACTTCGTTGTCAGTGTCAATTTTAACATAACCTACTCTGAAAGCATTTTTCTTTTTGTAAAAAAGCATGGTCGAGTCGTTAATAGCTTCGAAAATATCTTTATCGGAGATCTTCATTAAATTGTCTCCCAACTTACCTGCAGCCGTTCCATTTATAATAAAATCCCTATCCAGTCCGTTGTCAACATTTGCTATAATACTAGTTTTATTGATACTGAATATTTTATCGGTATTATTGAGAGGATTGTAAAATGTAGCACCCTCATCCGTTGCAACTTCAAAAACTTTGCTCTGTGCCTTAGTGCCTTTTGCGGATGTAGTTGATACGCTGAATTTTCGGGAAAGTGCTTTTGTTGAATCCTGCTCAATAAACACTTTTATTCCTTCTGAACCTATAACCATAAGAGTATCACCTTGGTTCATAACGCGAAGACCATCCGTTGACACATCAAGGACTTTATTNNATTTTATTGACCTTATAGTCTATGCCTTTTTCTTTTGACAATCCAAATGACTCAGGGTGCATGTACAATCCCTTTTCATTTTCTTTTTTATCAGTCTCAATTTTAATCGGATTGCTTTTTGCAAAATTATCGTTCCTTAATGCTGTAACCTGCCAAGATACTTTCATTCCTGACACCCCGCCGGATATCTCGAAATTGTTATTTGAAATTTCTTTAGAAATATATAAATTCGGTCCCGGAGCTCCGATAGCCGTCAGCTGATATTTGTAATCTTTATTTAATTTCTCAAACCATTCAGGCAGCTGAATACCAGCTTTTCCGTTTCCGTCTAAAACAACATTTCCGTTATAAACACTCGTC
Source organism: Candidatus Delongbacteria bacterium (assembly GCA_003477045.1). Taxonomy (GTDB): domain Bacteria; phylum UBA4055; class UBA4055; order UBA4055; family UBA4055; genus UBA12480. Next base: position 44 of record DMTS01000211.1, on the reverse strand, counting down.
ATATCATCGCTGATCACATTTGAATGAGATAAATATTTATTTTC
>DMTS01000099.1 GCA_003477045.1 Candidatus Delongbacteria bacterium | reverse complement strand
GTAAATACCGACAATAGCCTACCTTCGTTCCAGTAAGACGGATCTATTACATTGCTCCATTCATCAGACGTATATAGCCTGTCACCCCTGATTGGATTTGGAACTATCTGAGGATCTTGTGAAGGAGCTTTGACTATATTTGAAAGCATTACGGCATTTAATGTCGGTTCGGATGTCTGCGGTTTTACCCCGTACTTCGGATCACCGTAATCCATAGATGCAACGGTCACAAAATTTCTTGAACCAAGCATATTTGCATTAATGCTGAAAGTATAATTTCTTACTACCCCCGCAGTGGCCGACTGGCTTGTGTCTGTTTCGACATCGAAATGGAAATTACCCTCTGAAGTAAAATCCGAATCGAGGGAATTATTCAGCATGAAAGGAACCAGCTGCCATATCTTGCCTCCGCTGTAAACAGTCTGCTCAAGAGTGTCCGGATCTCCGGTTTCTATGGGATTGTTAAGAAATTCTGTCGGATCGGCAACATTCTGGTAGGAATAATTAATGATATCGGCTGAAAAAACCGAAATATAACTGTTATAATTNNATCTTATATCCTTCAAAGTCATTGATTCTGGAAAAACTATCAAATGAATGTTCGGATCCGATCTTCAGATAATTACCTTCGCTGTCTTTCTGATGGGAAGACCATTTTAGGATTACTTCAGTTTCGGTCTTTTCTACGGTAAAAATTGGCGGAGGAGGTGCTGAAGGTCCTTTGTAATCAGGCACGCCGTCACCCTGATCTACTTTTCCGTTATTGAAACCGTATCTTACCCAAGAATTCAACGGAACTAAACCATCATTGTTTGTATATTTTATCATCTCCCCATAAGTTGGCGTTTCGGTCTGATTCCCGTATGGAAGAAGCATATCCTCGTTCACCGCCGACCATCCGTAAATATCAGCTTTTGGCGTTGTGAATGAAGTCAGCTCATTATCGCATTCTCCTTCATCAGCTGTTAAATATTCTTCATTGAACCACCAGCACATTCCATTGGACATGTAGCCAGCGAACAGGCCGTCTTTTCCTACATCCTCTCCATACCATCCGTCGCCTTTTGTGACACCGTTCCTTGTTACGGGAGTGTCGTACATCGGAGTATCGTATATCCTTTCCGCCCATATTGAACTGCTGAATATATCATACCAGCCTTGCTCATACAGAGTTTTGTCAAGCCCGTCGTTAAGATCAATAATATTTATATTATCATAGTTCGGATCCTGCTCAAGTGAATAATTAAAATTCTCTCCGGTCAAATAAACCAATGTGAATTTAAGAGAATCTCCGTAAGCAAACTTCCATGCTCCCTTGCTGATATAATTATCGGGTATGCTGTCCAGATTCGTATCAACTGCCACATTGATTGTAGTTTTTTCTCCCAGGGGTCCGAACGAAAGCATAAATCTTACATCGTTCCCGTTTGCAAGATCATTTAACTGAGCAGCGCTACCGTCAACATATTCTGAAACTCCGTTCATTTCCCATTTTCTCCATTTATCAGCCTGTGCATAAGGAGTTCCTGCCAGGTAATCGGGATCTTCGAAAACTCCGAGATATACTTCCCTCATATCGAGAAAGCTGTGATCTATTTCACTATTAGACATTACCATATATTTTCCCTTGTCTCCAAGCGGTCTGCCCTCAGTTCTTCCCCCGTATTGAAACTGTCCTGCTGAGTTAAACAGGCTGTCCTGATTTGTATCATCGTATCCTTTTTGTTCAGGAGTCATATCGAATTCCCAATCCGAGTGAAGACCGGTTTTCCATCTAGGACCCCAGTCAAGGCTTTCAAAAGTGTTATTATTGTAAACATTATAAGAGTATTTCAATTCAGGATCAGGATTTTTCAGAATTTTTAGTCCTATTACCCCTTTCGCTCCGTCAAGTGGCGGACCGGCGGGAGGTTCACCTGTCGCTGTAAATAAGTCTGATCCGGTATAACTCCTTCCGTCATTGTCTGCCGTCCATGCAATATCTAAATCAACTGTTTTGTTTTCTCCCGTCGCAGGGTCAATAAATTTATCCCATTTGTGAACAAAGCCTCCGACATCATCAGAATGGAAATACATCCATTCTCCTGAATTAATACCTACATCAAAATCTGAGAAAATACCCATAAAAAAATCATATATGTCTTTTCCGTCTTCATTTTTGTTATATATAGTATAATCGGCAATAATAAATTTCTCGGCATAAGTACTTGACCAAGCATAAGTTTTTTGTTTAACTTCTACTCCAAGCGGAATATGCTCTCTTTTGTCATATTCATCCCAGCCGGTAGCGTACCTGTTAACATATTTGTCGCTGAACCATGTTGTGAACTGCTCGTTAGCTGTAGCTGAAGGATCATAAACATCCTGCATCAGACAGTTGATTTTTCCCTGAATGTTTGAAGTTTCAATTATTTTGCCTTTTACCGTACCTTCAGAATCATCTTCAAAACTGCTCGGCCAGCATTCTTTCGGCACCGGATTACCTGACCAGCCTTCGTAGGCGGAGGTGACAAACGGCCCTTCAAATACTTTAGCTTCTTTATTGACAGCAATTGTGTCTGATTCAAGGTAGCCGCCGAACATCAAGCCTGATACAAACATATATTCCTGATCGCTTCCTCCCGGCATAGTGGCACGAACCGCTTCCAGACCTGTGCACGGGTCTTCAAAACCGTCAGGATTACCGAAATAACCGTTGTTTGTAACATTTAGCCATAACAATCCGGCTTTGTGAACACGGTTCTCCTGGACAGGAAGAGTCTTGGATTCAGAATCAGTAGTGAACTGCTTAATCGCTGCACTTTCGAGGAAAAAAAACACTGATAACAAACTTAATGCGATGATTTTTTTCATAATCCGCCTCACTTAGCTGAAATATTTCTACTAATCTTTATATTACCTAATAAAAGGTTGGAAATCAACAGAATAAAATTATTTTTTTCTCTTCATTAGAAAAAATAATACCCCGAACACTATTGCTGTCGCCGCTGTTTTTAGAGACAGCAGGATAAAAGCATTACCGCTTATCAGAGTGAATATTTCTCCCTTTAAAAAAAAGACGGTTAGTATCATACCGGATATGATAGACTGAATGTTTTCCGGTTTTGTGAAAAACCTGAATTTTTCATCTATCAGACCTGACATCTCTTTTCCGATATACCTGTTTAGCATTATCATGTTGTAATAAAGTGATATTGACGTGGCGAGCGCGATACCCATGTGACCCATCGGAGTGTATATTGCCAGAATATATGAAAGTCCTGCGTTGATTATTGCGCTTACGACTGATACTTTAAGCGAGTGGATATTTTTATGAACAAGAGACAAAACTCTCATATAATATCCTGAATAGCTTAGCGGGATCAGCCCGAGCGAGTACATTATGAACGCCTGCGAAGTCAGCNNTCGCTGAATTTCTGTCTGTCATTCTCTGTTTTGATCTTGTTTAATAACGGGTTCAATCCGCGCGTTATTGAAAGTCCGATGATCGCGCCCGGCAGCTGGAACAGCCTCTGCGCGTAAAAAAGCGATGAAGTAGCGCCTGTCTGGAGCAATGTTGCCACAAGTCTGTCAATGAATTCCGCGCTCTTGTTGAATACGGCATTGAGCCCGATTATCTTCGTTTCTCTTTTGATGATCCCGTAGTCGTTTGATCCGTCTTTAAAGGCGTAGCTGTATTTTATCTTTGTTTCATCTTTGAAGTCTTTTGAGATCAAAAACGGAACATGAACTATGAACTGTAATATAGCGCCGATCAGGTATCCAACTGCTATAGAATATCCTCCGATATAAGGCTCGAACCAGACTATTCCTGCTATAACTCCGACGCTCAGCATTACCGGAGCGAAACCGAAAATCCAGTTCCTTTCGAAGAAATTTAGAAGGCTGCCCACGAATGCCGCGAGTCCGATGAACACCATGAAAGGCATCATTATCAGGATCAGCTCAAGCGAAAGATCATAATCAAAATCGCCTTTGAACTCAAAGGCTTTAAGCGCCGTGAAGATCAGCGGAGTAACCAGATATAGCAGCGTCATTACAGCTAAAAGGGAGAAAAAGAACCAGTTGAAAACTACAGACAAAAATTTCCACGATCTCTCTTTATCGCCTTTGTCATATATCGTCTTGAAAGGCGGCATGAAAGCCCTTTCGACCATATCTTCACCAAGTATCTGCCTGAACAGGTTCGGGAACATCAGGGCGAATGAAAAAGCGTCAGCGATCCTCGAAGTGCCGAAGAACCATCCGACTACCATCTCCCTGACAAAGCCGAAGATCCTCGATAAAAAAGTTCCGGTAAATATTTGAATTATATTTTTTCTTATCCGCCTTGTGTCTTTTTTATCTGTCAATCCGTCACCTAATAAGCTTTAATATACATCTGAACAGCCACTATGAAATATACTGCCCCGGCGATCTTTTTAAAAGTATCGTCTTTACTTTTTATATTGAGTTTAGCTCCATATTGGGCTGTAAATAATGTTCCTAAGGATATAAGAAGAAAAACCGTTAGAAACATTGAGAAAGGGATATGGTCGAATGCGCCGATGAAGTATCTTCCTCCGAGAGAAGCGACAGAATTGAATACCATAACTATCGCGGCTATTCCTACAGATTTCTTGAGATCGAAATTCAGGATCACAGCCAGGATCGGAACAAGAACTGA
>DMTS01000048.1 GCA_003477045.1 Candidatus Delongbacteria bacterium | reverse complement strand
CAGCAGATATTTAAAGCAAATCCTTCCTACGCCATCGGTGATCCGACTCAACTTCAGAACGCACTTCTCAACCTTGCGATCAATGCCCGCGACGCAATGCCCGAAGGAGGAGTGCTTACTTTTGAAACGAAGATAGTTGAATTAGATGAAAAGTTCTGCGGTACAAAAGGTGAAAAGTTGGTTCCAGGAAAATATATCGAAATAAGTGTTTTAGATACAGGTACCGGCATGTCAGAAGAAACGCAGAAAAGGATCTTCGAACCTTTTTTTACAACAAAAGAATGTGGAAAAGGAACAGGTATGGGACTGGCTGCTGTTTACGGCACGGTAAAGAACCATAAGGGCGTTATCGATGTCTTCAGTAAAATCGGCGAAGGAACGACATTTAGGGTATGCCTGCCACTTGCCTCTCCGGTATGCGGAGTTATGGAGGAAGAGACCGCAGAGGCTGTGAATATCAACAAAAAATTAAGATTGCTTTTAGTAGATGATGAAGATATAGTCTGCGCTATAGGAAAAGAAATGCTTGAAATGGGCGGTCATTCCGTATACGTTTGTAGAAACGGCAGAGACGCTGTTGAATTCTACAAGAATAACTGGGAAGATACCGAGCTTGTCATACTCGATATGGTAATGCCGCAGCTTAACGGAGCTGAAACTTTCAAACTATTGAAAGATATAAATCCTGAAGCTAAAGTATTGCTGTCTTCCGGATACAGTATTACCGGTGAAGCTCAAAAATTGCTTGATCAGGGAGCTAACGGATTTATTCAGAAACCGTTTACAAGTCAGGAATTAGCTAAAAGTATTGCTGAAATTTTCAGTGATAGGGGGTTGTATGAATATAAATAATCTCAAAGCTTTAATTGTATCTGTAGTTTTATATTCATGTATATTTCCATCGTACCTTTACTCATCAGAATTTATACCTATCGTACAGAAAACCCATAATGGAAATCAAATAAAAAAGATTATTTTTTCTCCAGACGGTCAATACATAATTTCTTCTGCAACGGACAATACAATAAAAGTGTGGCGTGAAAAGGACGGATTCTTGGTACGATCGATTACAAGTAATTCCACCAATTTAATTGATTTCGAAATAAGCGCTGACCAGAAATATCTTGCTTCATCATTCAGCGGAGATGAATTTATGCTCAGTGATTTCAACTCAGGTTCGGAATTGCAAACTATATCGAGAAATAATCACGATGCTAATATTGAATTTTCCAGTGATGGCAGTTTTATTGCGTCCAGCGAAAAAGACAGCATTAATATCTATAGTATAGGGAGTAAATATTCTGTAGGGAAATCAATAAACATTAACTCTGAAATAACATGCCTCGCTATTACTGCCGACGATAAATTTATTATATCAGGTTCAAGGGATGCTTTTATAAGAATCTGGAATATTCAGGATAAAAAAGTAGTGTTTGAAAAATCGTTGCCTGAAGATAATTTCCCGTTAAGCTTTACAGTGACTCAAGACAATCGCTACCTTATAGTTAGATATGCAAATGATGATAATCTTCATGTTTGGGAAATAATAACTAAGGGTGACGGAGTGAATCTTAAATATTTCAAGAAAATAAAAAATAAGAAAGGTTTTCATATGTATATGTGCCTTTCCCGGGATGGTAAGGTTCTTGCGACAACCACAATGAAAGCAGAAGAGATAGTAATAATCTCAACGTCTGACTGGAAGGTGCAAAAAGTAATAGAAGTTCCGGATATAATTTCATGCATAAGCTTAAGTCCTGATGGTGAACACATAGCTGTAGGCTATTTTGAGAACCATATTGACCTGTATAATCTGAATACCGGTCTTTTAAAAAAAAGAATCGGGTCCCGGGAGCTTGAAAGCAGGCTGATCGTTCCCACATATGACGGAAAATATATTTTCAGCGTTTATAAAAATGTTATCAGTATGTGGCGTTTGTCAGATCTCAGTGTATATAAAACTTTCGTACAGCCTTATCCCATACACAGGATCGCACTAACTAGAGACGATAAATATTTGATCTATTCCCCTGTGCACAGCAATGATTACAATTACAGGCAGGTAAATGTAATTGAAACAGAAAACGGTGAAGAGGTTGCCAAAATAAAAGATGTAAAAGATTATGTACGAGATTTATTAGTAACTCCTAAAAATGATTATCTTGTTATAGGTACTTATGATGGTGAAATAGAGACTGTATCAACAAAAAACTGGAAAACGGTTTCACATTTATTAGAAAAACTCAGCGGTCCCGTCAGCGAACTTGAAGTTACGACAGCTAATGAGCTGATTGTATCATTTAATGGTGATAATACTGAACGTATAAATATTTTCGGAATACCGAGCTTAAATTTACTTAAAGAGGTATATTGTCCGAATACATGGTTCCTGTCCGTAAATCCCGCAAAAGATTATTATGCGGCTCCTAAACTTGATTTTAACTCAATAGGATTATATAAAGTATCAGAAAAGTATCCGTATCAGGAATTAAAGGGTCATGAATCACAAATTAATACCGTTGCGTTTTCGCAGGATGGCCGATACATGGCTTCAGGCGAAGCGAATGGGACGATCAATTTATGGGAAACAGCAGGAAATACTGTATTAAAAAAAATGACCGGACACAACGGATCTATATCACATCTCTTTTTTTTATCAGGCGGTAAATATCTCATTTCCAGCTCATGGGCAGACGGGCTGGCTAAAATATGGAATATTCAAAGTGGGGAAAATGTTTCAATTGTATCAAATGATAAGGACTGGATCGTTTTTGATAATAAAGGGTATTTTGACAGTTCGGCTAAAGGAGGGGAACTGATCGCGATGTGTAAAGGACTTGAAGCCTATGCCATTGACCAGTTTGCTGTTAAAAACAACAGACCTGATCTTTTACTGGACCGTATCGAAATTGATTCAGTACAGACAAAGGCTTATTTTTACAATAAACATTTGAAAAGGCTGAAAAAACTTAATATCAGCGGTGTAGATTCACTGAATTCTTTTAATGTGCCTGAGTTAAGTATTATAGGAACAAGACAGGAAGATACAATTCTGAATGTGAATTTTATTATTATGGAAAAGCAATATGAACTTTATAGCTATAACGTCTATGTGAACGATGTTCCAGTGTACGGTTCATACGGTAAAAAAGTATCGGGGAAAAAGCAGGAGATCTATGAGCAGGTAGAACTTAGTAACGGGAAAAATAAAATAGAGATATCCTGCGTAAATGATAGAGGAGCTGAGTCATATCGTTCAGTTTTTTATGCTGAGAACGATCAAAAATCAATAGGCGACCTGTACTTTATAGGTTTTGGCGTTTCAAATTACAAAAACAGTACACTCAATCTTCAATATGCTGATCAGGATGTACTTGATCTTGCGGATCTCTTTCAAAAGACCGGTGATGCCTATAATAATGTGTATGTGAATACTTTTATCAATGAAGATGTCACGAAAGAGAATATTATCAGCGCGAAAGATTTACTTCTAAATGCAGGAGTAAACGATACTTTTGTGCTTTTCATCGCAGGGCATGGAGTTCACGATGCTGACAATAGTGCGACATATTACTATATAACGCATGATACGGATATTAATGACCTGAAAGAAACTGCTGCGGAGTTCGAACTAGTAGAAGATCTTCTGCGGGGGATAAAACCGCGGAACAAGCTTTTTCTGATGGATACATGCGAATCAGGTGAGATAGACGAAGAGGTCAGCACCGAATATTTTGATTACGCCGGCAGCAGGGGGATAAGGGCAAGAACGACAAGAGCACTGACAATCGCATTAAAGAAGAATCTGACCAGAAAAAAAAGAGAATTTCTTTTGGAGAGAGACAGATATATTTTCAATGACCTTTCCAGAAGATCGGGCGCTATAGTCTTTTCATCATCAAAGGGTGGCGAATTTTCTTTTGAAAGCGATGATTACAAAAACGGTTTTTTTACGGAGGAAATTATTAACGGGTTTAAAGGAAAAGCAGATGCAGACCTGAACGGAAAGATCACTTCGGATGAATTAAGAGATTATGTGTCGAAAGCAGTACCTTTACTCAGCGGAGAAAAGCAACATCCGACGGTCGATCGAGACAATATTTATCAGAGCTTGAGTTTTCCTGTTGTAAGATAAAATTCAACGATCATTAGAGAGGTATTGACGGGATGTTGACTTATATTACCGAAATATAACAAAGTGCGAGGTTGCAAACGATGAAAAGTAACTGTTCTCCGGCATTAATTCTCGTAATATGGATGTTTCTTGGTTTGTCGATGCTGGGATTTTTGTTAAGCAGCGCAGCAGTGGCGGTGGGGATGTGAAAGCGGAATTCAGATATTCGGCAGAACAGACGGTCACTGTTTACTCGAAGAACATTGATGCAGTAAGGAAAGTTTCAGGAGAGATTGCGCATAAAATTAGGGATAGAAAAGTCAGCAGGATAGACATAGACCCTGCTTAGATGCGCTACACCAGCGCTTTCTGATCGTATATTCTGCGCTTTTTGAAAAAATACAGGCTCAACAGGAAGCGGTAAACGAGATCGAGGTCCATTATTATCCAGATCGCAATGATAGATGCATCAAAAAAGTAATATGCGATAAAGCAGGATACAACACGCACCCCCCACAGGCCTGATGTAGCCACGAACATGGTGGTTTTAACAAAGCCTGCGCCTCTTAATGCGCCGAAGATAACTCCGGTCAGGTTCTGCGGGATCTGAACAAGGGCCATAAGTATTAGATATATAACGCCGTATTCGATCACATCAGCTTTATCGGTTAATAGAGACATTATAAAAGCGGGAAAGACTAAAAGGATGAAGACTGAAAATGATGTCAGAATTATCGAGCTCTTTATTGTCTGTTTAAAGTATAAACGGGCATTTTCAGGATTTTTGCTTCCGAGAGACTGCCCGATAAAAGCAGCGGAAACTATACTGAAGCCGAAGGCGGGGGTATATGATACAGATTCGGCTGTGACTCCTAAATTGTGCGCGGCGTAAACCGTGTCTCCCATTTTAAGAAGAATGAATGATAATAGCACTGAGGCGACCGACCAGCTGACCGATTCGAATGAAGCGGGAATGCCGAGACCGTAGATCTTTTTTAGAAGGTCTTTTTTCAGTTTAACCATTTTAAATCTGAAATAGCCTTCAAGCACACCATTCTTGCGAACAAGATAGGTGACGGCGAAAATCCCTGATAAAGTGTAGGCGGTCATTGTGCCCAGAGCCGCTCCTATTATCCCGAGGCGCGGAAATCCGAAATTTCCGAATATCAGTGTGTAGCCGGCAATTATATTGATTATGTTCATTCCGGTGGTCAGCATCATAGGAACACGGGCGTTGCTCATGGACTGAAGCACGGCGTTCGAGACGATCATGAGTCCGAAGAACGGCATGCCCCAGATGGCTATACGAAGATAAAGTGAGCCGTTGGAAATGATCTCAGGTCTGTCAGAAAGAACTCCGATCAGCTGAGGAGCAAATATTGTCGTAATAGCAGATAATGTGAGAGTAAAAAGAAATGAAGAAAGCAGAAGCTGCCAGATTATCTCGCGCATCTGATCGTATTTCTTTGCTCCGAAAGCCTGGGAAACGAGAACAGAAGCTCCCATGCTGAGACCGCGGCACAAAGCCCAGATGATCATGCTGATCCTGACCCCCAGAAGCTGGGATGAGAGTGCGATCTTATCCAGCCTCCCGATCATAGCCGATGAGATAAAACCAGCCGTGGTCTGAAGAAGACCCTCCAGCGTTATGGGTATCATCATTCTGAAGATATTGCGGTTTACTTCCTTTACTGTCAGCGTTTTTGAATTCATCACTTTTCTCTTGTACTTAATACTTGTAGTTCGCGGCGCGAAATTTAGCTAAAAGAATAAATATAAGCAATGAAAATCTAAACGATATAACTTGACTTATATCATAGATTACTCAAAGCTTTTAGTATATAATATTAGCATACTTTAAAGGTTCCTAAAATGAATTAACAAAGGAGCGGAAAATTAAAAAAATAAAATTCATAATAACATGGCTTTTTATAACTGTATTAACTTTAAACGCTCAGGATTGGCTCACGGACTTTGATACTGCGATTAAAAAAGCCGCTTCGGAAAATAAACCCGTTATTCTTGTATTTCAGGGTTCCGACTGGTGCACGCCATGCATAAAATTAAATAAGAATATCTGGAGTTCCGAAGAATTTAAAAAGTATTCAAAAGAACATTACATTATGCTGATGGCGGATTTTCCTAAAAAGAAAGAAAATAAACTGCCGAAAGAGCAGCAGGAAAAAAATAATATCCTGTTCGAGAAATATAATAAACAGGAAGCGGTTCCATTCGTAGTGGTCTTCGACGGTAAAGGAAAAGTTCTGGGCACAACCGGATACAAAGAAATTTCACCGGTCGAATACATTAAACTGCTGAACTCGTTCGTTCCTGCAAAAACCGATCAGGGCAAAGCTTTTCACAGAACTTTAAAACTTATGGGCAGCAGGTTCGATATCACTGTCATAGATAAAGATTCGGCTAAAGCGAACACTTATATTGACCTTGCGGCCGCAGAGATCTCAAGAATTGAAAACCTGATCTCTTCATGGATCGGATCTTCCGAAACATCATTGATAAATAAAAATGCGGGAATTGCGCCTGTTAAAGTTTCTAAAGAGCTTTTCGACCTGGTAGAACGGTCATTAGCAGTTTCAAAGCTTACAGACGGCGCGTTTGATATAAGCTTTGCTTCCATGGATAAGATATGGAAATTTGACGGAAGTATGAAAGAACTTCCTGCAGAGGAAGAAGTAAGGAAAGCAGCTTCAAAAATAGGTTATAAGAATATCGTGACCGATAAGGCTCAGAATACAGTTTTTCTAAAACTGGAAGGTATGAGGATCGACTTCGGAGCCAATGGAAAAGGCTATGCGGCCGACAAAGCCAAAGAACTGCTTATGTCAAAGGGAGCCGGCGCAGGGATAATAAATGCGTCAGGCGATATGAATACATGGGGAAAACAGCCCGACGGCAGGGACTGGGAAGTAGCTATCACGAATCCTATGGATAAAAATAAGGCTTTCGCTCTTTTACCTTTAAAAAAAGGCGCAGTTGTCACATCAGGCGATTATGAAAAATTTGTAATGTTAAACAACAAAAAGTACTCGCACATAATCGATCCTAGAACAGGCTATCCGGCGACCGGAATAGTGAGCGCGACGGTATTTGCTCCTTCGGCCGAACTTGCAGATGCGCTTGCCACGGCCATTGTGGTTATGGGTCCCGAAACCGGTATAGACAGGATAGAACAGCTGCCCGATGTCGAATGCATAATAGTTGACGACACGGGTAAAATTCATAATTCTAAAAATATCAGGATAAATCAAAAATGAAATTAAAGATCTGTCTTCTAATAATGCTGCTTATAATGCTGTCATCCTGCGCAACCGTAAAAGGTTACGAAAAGGTCAATTTAAGCGATCCCGATATGGAGCTGTCAGACAGAAAAGAAAATAAATTCGAGACTTCCTTTCAGATATACAGGGAAGGTGCTTCGGGAGCTAATGGCGGAAAGGCCGGAGGCGGCTGTGGATGTAATTAAGACCAATATTTCAGTAGTAATTATTACGCTAATACTGGCAGTCAGCTGTGTTTATCCGCAGGAAGAAACCGAGTATAAAAAAAGAGTCCTTGAAACCGTGGAACTTGATGTTCTCAGCAGCTTCTACACACAACAGGGTGATAACGCAGCCGTAACGGGCGGGATAGGAAATGAAGAGCTTTCGGACTATGCCACTTATATAAATGTTTCAATTCCGGTCAGTGCCGATGATGTTCTTTCGATCGACGGAACCGTTTCGGCTTATACTTCAGCTTCATCAAGCAATCTGAATCCTTTTACCGGTGCTTCCACAACCGGAGACGTTACCGGAAGTCCGTGGGTGGAGTCTTCAGGCGCTTCAAAAAAGGATGTCTGGGTGAACGGAAACGCAGGTTACAGCCATTCATCTGACGACAGGAACACTATCATAGGCGCAAATGTCAGCTACGCCAATGAATACGATTATACATCATTCGGTTTCGGTGGGAATTTCACGAAGCTTTTCAATTCAAAAAATACGGAAATAGGCATCAAAGCAAATATATACCTTGATGAGTGGCGACCGGTCTATCCGACTGAAATAATCAGTTACATCAAAACGGGCGGCGATCTTGATGCAGGCTTCTTTAATGAAGTTGATATTCTCGATAACAACGGAAATGAAGTTGAAGACGGCGATCCCTTCATCTGGAGCCCTGTGAGTAATACCCTCGTTGATGATAACGGCAGGAACACATATTCATTCTCTCTGATCATTTCACAGATGTTAACTCCCAATGCCCAGATATCCTTTTTCTCGGATGTTGTGGTTCAGACCGGCTGGCTTGCAAATCCCATGCAGAGAGTTTACTTCTCGGACAGG
>DMTS01000214.1 GCA_003477045.1 Candidatus Delongbacteria bacterium | reverse complement strand
TCCGCAGTCAAATATCAGCTCTTTTGATCCGTCATTATTAAGATCCAGCAGCGAAGGAGAATGAATATTATATGAGCTGTAGCTTGAAAATATAGGAAAACCCTCAGCGATAACCAAATTACTGCCGTCAAGATCAAGCATATAAACAAACGATCCCTTTGGCGAACCGTTTATGTTCCCGTTAAAAGCAGAAATTAAAATTTCAAGCTGTGGATCTTCGTCTGCATTCACTAAAACCGGAGCGTTTTCCATTATGAAACCGTATATTTTTTTTTGCGCAATAATTGTACCTGAAGTTAAATTGACGATCTTAACTAAAACGCTGTCACCTGTGCTGTATGAGTAATTTACCGCATCGTTCGAACCGTCCCCATCAATATCTCCGATAGCATATCCCTGCTGACCGGAACCTGCAAAACCGTTCAGGCCGGCTGTATGTATCAATCCTGATCCGTTTATCAAAGCCCCGTCCTGATTTAATCCTGCTATTGAAGAATTCTGACTGTTCGAGATTAATTTCCCGTCAATGAATGATGGATTATAAAGCTGGAATGGCGCAAGTTTATATGTTGTATTTCCATAAAGAGGAATAGGCTCTATTTTAACGATATTTGAGATAAAATTCTCACTGCCTTCCGTGTCAATGAATGCCACATAAACAAATACAGGCGAGTAACCGTTGTGATCAAACGAAAATTGACTTAAAGTCAGCTTATCGAAATTACGCTGTTCTTTAACGGCAAAATCAGCAGTGTTTGAAGAATAGACATTATACATTTTTACGCCGTTATAAATATGACTCCATTCAAGATTGATCCTGCCTGGCGAGTGATCTGCGTATAGTTTAATCTTTTCGATTAAATCATAATTTAATGAAATTTCGTTTGAAAAGTATGTTTTGTCATTATTTACTTTTATTGAAAATCTGTAGCTTTCATCTGTATCTATTTTGAAACTTACGGAATCTGAAACGATTTCATAACCTCCAATATTTTTAAGAGTAATCGAATTATTTAATGTAATCGGATAGTCATTATCTGCAGTTTTCTTAGCTTTTAGAAGTTCGATTTTTACGCTGTTGATTACTCCTTTGGAAGCGTTCAGAAATTTGGGTTTAACCGTATTCACGCTCCATTTAACTGACTGCAGAATTAAATGAGGAACTGCCGTAGGAACGAATAATTTTTGTGAATATAACACTTTCCCGTCCATTTTTTGGATCTCAAAATCAATAACGGCTGCAGAGTCGGGTTCAAAAGGATTTTCCGAGAGATAATTCATATCAAAAAGATTCAAAGCTATTGAACTGCCCGGTTCAGGTACCTTGAATTTCGCTTTGTCGCTTTTTATTGAAATTTCGGAGTTACTGATCTTTGTTATCTGCGCCACTAAACTGTCAATACGCAAAGTATTTGATTTTGTATTGAAATCGAATTTTAATCCAAAATTTTCTCCATGCTCAATGATGCCCGACTCATTCCTATCGGCCGGTCTCATCCCGGTTATTTGAAACTCTATTTCATCGGCCGGGACTGTCCTGTAATCATATGTTCTTAAAAAAATTGACTGAGAATAAAAATTAACCGATACTGTGTCGGCATTGAGATTATCATAAGTTATCTTAAAATTCGTGCCTGTTGTTTTCGTTTTTGAAATTATTTGACCGCCTGCGGTAACCGTAATATATACAGTATCGCTCGAAGTTGTGTTGAAATATCCCGACACCGTTCCATTTCCTCTTTTGAACAGACCTATAGATGACAAATAAACTGTTTCCGGTTCATTTATGAATGGTTTGTTTGACGGATCGCCTTGAATGACATAGGCCAGAGTCATGTATTTTTCATAACCGTTGTATGCAATATTTCCGTAAACTATATTTGAATTCGCCAGACTTTCGCCGATACTCTTATTTTCAAATATACCTTTAAAAAAATACCCGTTTGCGTAATTTGAAATTGCAGGAAGCTCTGCTCCGCCTGAACCGATATAATTTACGCACCCGCCTTCCGGACTGATCATTGCTTTTCTTGAAAAGCTGTCTTTACCTATATTTCCCGGTTCGCAGGCAGCGATGAAATAAAGTCCCGAAACCGCGCCGGTATTATAAATCTGATCGCTCCAGATCTTGAAATCATTATCTATCTGCCTTATCAAGTGAAGATCGCCGTGTGACTGGGAATAAACAAAATTGTATCCGGCATTAAATTTACTCATCATATTCTGATGCGTAAAATCGTAAGAAACTCCCTCATACATTGAATCTGCGGTAAAAATATCAGGAAACTCCGACCTCACATTTTCACAGTAAAGTATTCCGTCTCCCACCATGTTAACATTAAATCCTGCGAGGAAAAGAGATGTATTGAAACCGTCTCTGAAGTTTCTTGAAAATGAGTAATATTTTATTGTTTTATTTATCACTGCGTCTATTTCAATGTCAGAATTCCCCGGAAATCTTCCGACATAAACTTCAGGATAATAATCAGGCTTATCTTCCGATTCAAAATAAATTCCGTTTGCGTTACTGTCGGGTTCGCCGTCAAGACATGAGTAAACGGCATCGGTTTCAATAAATGAAGTTTCGGGTGAAATGTAAGGCAGAACTTTTCCGGTTGGAATTATTTTATAACCTCCTCCGATAATAACGAACTCAAGGTCATTCTGAATGTAAATGTCCTTGATATAATTACGGATCTTAATAAAATCATTCTCTCCCTGATATTCCCCGTAAATTTCCTCAACCGTCTTAATTACAGTTTTAAAACCCTGCTTAGTTTTAAATATTTTATACTTTTCAAAATTATCGGTAAATTTCTCGGCTGTTATAATTGTGATATCTATTTTATCGTAGTTCTGAATTTTTGACGGCTGCAACGCAGTGTAATTTCTAAATTCCTGTATGCTGTAATCTAAAGAAGTAATGAAAAAAAGAGAATCGTTGTGAACGAAAAAAGGATTTATCTCAAGTACAGAAAATCCTCCATGCCTGTTTACACCTCTTGCTCCGAGAGTTACAGGCTGATCCGGATGATTGATTCCGATGGGGTCGAATACTTCATCATAAAATGCAAGATTCAGCTCGGTTTTCACAAGAATAAATTTGAAGCTGTTTATTTTTATATCTTCAGCATATTGTCCGATAAATCTCAGTTCCTTAAAGACTACGGGGATTGATAAACCCGAAAAGTTGAAACTTCTATAAGAATTAACTTTGCAGCTGACTGACATGCTGTCATCAGATAAGTTATAATCGTTCAGATCGAAATTTATCTC
>DMTS01000085.1 GCA_003477045.1 Candidatus Delongbacteria bacterium | reverse complement strand
AACTTCGGCACTTGAAAATGTTGAGCTCCCGCTTATCTACAACAGAAGCATTTCACACGCCGAAAGGAATAACAAAGCAAAAAAAGCACTTGAAAAGGTCGGACTCTCAGACAGGATATACCATACTTCTGCACAAATGTCAGGCGGGCAGCAGCAAAGAGTAGCTATAGCAAGAGCACTTGTCAACGACCCCGTAATCATCCTTGCCGATGAAGCAACAGGTAATCTTGACACAAAATCATCTTATGAAATTATGAGTTTGTTACAGGATCTTAATTCAAGAGGAATTACAATTGCATTTATTACGCACGAACCTGATATTGCCCAGTTCTGCAAACGCATAATTAAGCTGAAAGACGGAAAGATAATTTCAGACAAAGCGAACAACAATATTGTTTCCGCTTCTGGCCAGCTTCTGAATAATATAAATCAAACAAAACTCGAAGAGGCGCATTTTGAACAGCTTTAATCTTACAAAGATCGCTTTCAAGTCCATTCGCAAAAACAAACTCAGGACTTTTCTGACGATGCTCGGGATTATAATAGGAGTTGCCTCGGTTATCACGATGCTCGCCATAGGACAAGGTTCGAAAGCCAGCATTCAGAAAAATATTTCATCGATGGGCTCCAATATGATCATAATTCATCCCGGTAGCGATATGAGAGGCGGAGCAAGAATGGAGGCAAGCTCAATGCAGTCATTAAGCCTCGCAGATATAAAAGCTCTAAAAGAACAGGATTCCTACATGAGTGCTGTCTCTCCCCTTGTATCGGCAAGAGGTCAGGTAATTTATAGGAACAATAATTCGCCGACATCAATGCAAGGCGTAAGCGAAGATTATCTGAGCATACGATCGCTCGAAGTTATTTCAGGAAGGATGTTTGTTACAAATGATGTGAAAACTGCGGCTAAAGTCGCTGTTATCGGAAAAACAGTTGTTGATAACCTTTTCTCTGACGGGTCTGATCCCATCGGAAAAACTATCAGATATAATAAAATACCTTTTAAGGTCATCGGTGTTTTAAAAGAAAAGGGTGAAAATACTTTCGGGCAGGATCAGGACGATATTATTCTTGCGCCATATACAACAGTTCAGAAAAGACTTCTTGCGATCACGCATATAAACGAGATCATGGCTTCAGCGAAAACCGAAAAAGATGTGGAACCTGCAATTACTACTGCCGAAAATATTCTCAGAAAAAATCATAGAATCGGTGAAGGAAAAGATGACGATTTCAGAATAATGAGCCAGAAAGAACTCCTGACATCACTTAGTTCCACAAGTGAAATGTTGACAATTCTTCTGGCTTCAATCGCAGGAATATCACTTTTTGTTGGAGGAATAGGCATTATGAATATAATGTTCGTGTCCGTGATCGAAAGGACACGCGAGATCGGACTCAGGCTTGCTATTGGAGCAAGGGAAATAGATATCATGCTTCAGTTCCTAATAGAGTCAATAATTATCAGCCTTACAGGTGGGTTCGTTGGACTCATACTGGGTGTATCATCCGCATGGGCAGTCAATTATTTTCTGAACTGGCCGACTTTAGTAACCGGCAGTTCTATAATTATTTCTATTGCAGTGTGTTCTCTAACAGGAGTATTCTTCGGATGGTACCCCGCTCAAAAAGCTTCAAAACTTGATCCGATAACTGCTTTAAGGTATGAATAAAAAAATTACGGAGGGGAAAAATGAAGTGTTTTTATTGGGTAATGCTGTCGACTTTGCTTGCAGGTTGTTCTAAGTTGGTTGTTGTATCAATGACGGAAAATAATCTTACTTTTGAGAATTTTGTTAAGTCAGCAAACCGGTCAAGTGTCGTTCTTCAGGAAGAGAAAATAAAATTGTCTGTAATGAACGACAAAGACTTTGTTTATTTTTTCATTTCTCCGACAGGCATTAAACCGGATGAAAGATCGATGGGCANNGAATTCATCAGTAAAGAAATCGGAAAAGTAAATATTCGTGAAGCGGCACCTTCAAAACCTGATGCAAAACCTGAAATAGGGATATTAAAGGGAAAGGATAACATTTTAAAATTATCAAAAGAAAAAGCAGAAAATATCGGAATCGAAGCCGAGTGGAAGCAAATAGATTCGCAAATGGGGTATTTTATCAAAATACCCGTAAATTCAGGCGAAAAACATCCTTATGGTGCCGATCCTGTTGAGGATGTTTTTAAAATAGTGTTCGCAATGAACAATAGGAACCCCGACGGCAAAGAACCACCATGGGAAGGAGGCGGAGGTAAACCAGGCGGGATGGGCGGTGGCAGACCACCAATAGGTGGTGATGATTCATTTGGCAGCGGAGATATGCCTCCGGGTGGTCCACCTATGGGAGATGGCGGGATGCCACCAACAGGAGGCAAGTCGGGTAGGCATGGTAAGAAAGATCAAGGAATGGGTACAGTTAAGATAACAATCAAACTGAAAAGTGAGGATTAAACATGAGAAAATTATTATGGGCTGTATCAGGATTGATAATTTTGGCAGGATGCTCAGAAGAAATAACTTATAAAGCTGAAAACAACTCAGTGTATGAACAATATTATGCCGATACCACAGTTGTTCTTGTAAAATCAAGGTATCGTTTCTCTGAATACACCGACGGGGAACTGAGCGATGAAGATACTTATTCCGCAAATACCCTTTTTATGAAGAAATATGATTCTTCTAGCTGGTTGTTTGTTGGCATTTTGAATGAAGATTCTAATATTCGTGTAGTAAAATGGAATATAGAATCAAAGCTATTGTATCTTAATTATTCCGATTCAGTTTTGTTTGTAAAGGATTTGAGAAATTTAATAAATGATTCGATAAAAGTTTATGACAGTTCGGATTTTTTAAGTACTCCTGTATTTATAACGACCCTTTCAGCGGACGAAGCTTATATTGATAGTTTAAACAATGGTCGCTGGTACAAAAAATACGAGGACTGGATTAACGGGCTATGAAAGCAAACTGGATTAGGTAACTTCGAGGTATGTATTAGCTTACCATCTAGTATTTTTTGGACTTTATGGAGAATTTCAATATTTATTAAATTGCAATTCAGTTGATTTACGATTAATTTACTATAATGAGAACTTCCGAACATGCCGACAGAACCGAAAAGCTCGTTGGAATACGAGCCGAAGATATCCATAAATGGATAGACGGTTTTTTTGATTTTGAAGGCTTTGAGGACTTTCTTAAATCTGAGAATTACACAAAATACGATCCTTACGATCACAGAAAATTCAGGCATTGCGCAGAGGCTCTCGACGAGGCTTATGAGTTTTTCAAAGATAAGTACTCAAAAGAACAGATCAAGGCTGTTTTTGAGTCGCATCTGAAAGATGATTATAACGGCTATCTTCCCAAGCGGGAGGATTTTGAGAACGGGACCTTCACCGTGCAGTATCACGACAGCGAAGGCAGTACCGCGGCGGAAGCTATTTTAAGCGAGACTGAATTATCTGAATATTTTAAAGGCAAATCATATCTTCACAAAAAGAAAGGCAAAGACAAGCTTACAAAGGGATTTCAGCTTAAAATTCTTCTACCTACAATTATAGGCACAGTACTTTTTATTTCTTCAGTAATTCTTGTGATAATACCCGTTTTAAGAACGAACATGATGGACAGCAAGAAGGAGATGATAAAAGAGCTTACCGCTTCAGCGATAAGTCTGATCGAAAAAAATGCGTCACTTGAGCGGAACGGTGTTTTGTCGAGAGAGGAAGCCCAGAAAAAAGCCGTGACCGAGATCGAGGCGATGAGGTACGGAAGCGAAAATAAGGATTATTTCTGGATAACCGATATGCACCCGAGAATGATCATGCATCCCTACAGACAGGATCTCAAGGGTCAGGATCTTTCAGACTATAAAGATAAAGAGGATAAGAGCGGAAAAAGACTGTTCGTAGAATTCGTGAATGTAGTCAAGGCTCAAAAGGAAGGTTATGTCGAGTACCTGTGGCAGTGGAAGGACGATCAGACAAGGGTAGTGCCGAAGCTATCATTCGTAAAAGGTATTCCCGAATGGGGATGGATAATCGGAACCGGCGTATATATTAATGACGTGGAGGAGGAGATTTCCGCCCTTACGGAGAATATATTGATGATTTTTTCTTTGATCTCGGCATTTCTGATAATTATGATGACATACCTGATATTTCAGAGCAGAAAGATCAACAATGATCTGCTTAAAGCAGAAACGGGTCTGATAGAGGCAAAAGACCGCTACAAAGCGCTTGTGGAAGCATCAGGCGAAGGGCAGATACTGGAAGTTGAAGGTGTAAATATTTATTCCAACTTCACGCTTCAGAAAATGCTCGGT